>JAFASB010000011.1 GCA_019244985.1 Acidimicrobiia bacterium
GGGTCGCCTGCCCGTCGCCGAGTGGCTGGCGTCGCTGCGTCAGCCACCCGCGCCGCCAGCGCCGCCAGCGCCGCCAGCGCCGCCAGCGAGTGAGTCCAGCAGTATGAATGAGTAAAGCACTCGACGCCCTCGTCGAGCTGCTCGACCTCGAGGCGATCGAGGTCAACATCTTCCGTGGTCTGAGCCCCGACGAGGAGCGCCAGCGCGTGTTCGGCGGCCAGGTCGCGGGCCAGGCGCTGGTCGCCGCCGGGCGCACCGTCGACGACGACAAGCGGGTGCACTCGCTGCACGCCTACTTCCTCCGGCCCGGCGATCCCACGGTGCCGATCCTCTACGAGGTCGACCGGATCCGCGACGGCCGCTCGTTCACCACACGGCGGGTCGTCGCCATCCAGCACGGCAAGGCGATCTTCAACCTGGCCGCCTCGTTCCAGATCGACGAGCCGGGGCCCGAGCACCAGGCGGCGATGCCCGACGTGCCCGACCCCGAGTCACTGCCGAAGTTCAAGGAGCGCATGGAGCCCTACAAGGAGTTCCTCGGCGACTGGTACGACCGCGAACGCCCCGTCGACGCCCGGCACATCACCAAGACACCGCTCGAGCGGCAGAAGGACGAGCCGCTCCCGCCGCGCCAGCAGCTGTGGTTCAAGACCGACGGCGCGCTCCCCGACGATCCGTTGCTGCACGCCTGCATCGTCGCCTACGAGTCGGACTTCACCCTGCTCGACACGGCGCTGCTGCCGATCGGCATCCGCAGCTGGAACGACGGCACCACGATGATGGCGAGCCTCGACCATGCCATGTGGTTCCACCGTCCCTTCCGCGCCGACGACTGGCTGCTCTACGACCAGGACAGCCCCAGCGCCTACGGCGCGCGTGGCTTCGCCCGCGGGCAGATCTTCACCCGGGATGGCCGCCTGGTCGTCTCGGTCATCCAGGAAGGCTTGATCAGGCCGCTGCACCCGGCGTAGCGCACTCTCCGAGGGGGAGCGATGGAGCACGAGACCGATGTCTGCATCGTGGGGGCGGGATACGCGGGCCTGACCGCGGCACGCCGGCTGACCGGCGTCGGCAAGAGCGTGATCGTGCTCGAGGCGCGCGACCGCGTCGGCGGGAGGGTGTGGACCCAGCCCTACGACAGCTTCCGGCTCGACTTCGGCGGCACGTTCCTCGGCCCCGACCAGGACGCCGTGCGCAAGCTGGTCAGCGAGTTCGGACTCGAGACCTTCCCGACCAACCACCAGGGCGAAAAGGTCATGGCGATCGACGGTTCGACGCGCCGCTACGGCGGGCTGATCCCGAAGCTCAACGTGGCCGCGATCGGCAGCCTCGGCGTCGGCATGGCGCGCCTCGACGCCATGGCCAAGAAGGTCCCGCTCGACGCTCCCTGGGCCGACCCGCGGGCTCGACGGTGGGACCAGCAGTCGGCCGGCGCCTGGTTGAACAGGCACGCCCACGTCCCCGTCGGTCGTCACCTCCTCGGCGCCACCGTGCGCGGCGTCATGTGCTGCGACCCGAGCGAGGTGTCGATGCTGCACTTCCTCTACGTCATCCGTTCGGCCAAAGGCCTCAGCAATCTCCTTTCGACCAAGGGCGGCTACCAGCAGGACCAGCTCGTCGACGGCGCCCAGTCGATGGCGAACGCGATCGCCGAGGACCTGGGCCCGTCGCTGTGTCTCCAGACGCCGGCGCGGTCGATCACCCGTGACGACGCCGGCGTCGTCGTCGGGGCGGACGGCGGCGTCACCGTGCGCGCCGGGCACGTCATCGTCGCCGTCCCGCCGACCCTCGCCGCCCAGCTGCGTTACGACCCGCCGCTGCCCACCGAAAAGGCCCAGCTCCTCGACCGCATGCCGGCCGGCTCGGTGCTGAAGATGCTCGCTGTCTACGACGACGCGTTCTGGCGCGCCGACGGGCTGGCCGGCGAGACGGTCGGTGTCGACTTGCCGATCGAGATGACGCTCGACGGGTCACCGCCTTCGGGTCGGCCGGGCGTGATCATGGGCTTCGCCTTCGGACCGCTCGCCCGTCAGCTCGGTGCCCTGTCAGACAACGGTCGCCGCAGCACGGTGCTGGCCGACTACGCCCTCCGCTTCGGCCCGAAGGCGTCGAACCCCGTCGACTACTTCGACCACGAGTGGGCCAACGAGCCCTGGTCGCGCGGCGGGATGATGTCGCGCTGGGCGCCCGGCACGATCTCCCAGTTCGGCGCGGCCCTGCGCACGCCCGTCGGCCGCATCCACTGGGCCGGCACCGAGACGGCAACCGTCAGCCACGGCACGATCGACGGCGCCATCCGCTCGGGCGAACGTGCCGCCCTCGAGGTCGTCGAGACCAGTTAGTCCAGCAGCGAGCGCCAGTGGACCTTGCAGAAGGTCGGCTGACTGCACGCCGGGCAGCGCATGAGGCGGGAGAACGGGCGCCAAGGCATCCAGATCGACGGCGTCATCTGGATACCGAGTGCAGCGAGAGGCATCGGCGTACGGGCCTCGCACTGGGAGCACTCGACGACGACCGTGCCCTTGCGTCGCGGCGCGGCCGAGAACAGCGCCTGCTTGCCTTCACCCTGCAGCGGCTGACGATCCATTGGCGGCGCCACCGGACCGAACAGCGCGTCCCGCCGGCCGCGGCGCGGCTCGCTCGTACTCACGCGACTTCAACCTCGTGCAGACCGGCGGCCAGCTTGCGGTAGGCCTCGGCGCTGCTCGACCGTGCGGCGTGTTCGAGCACCGAGCGGCCGCGGCCGGGCGCCTCGGCAACCTTGACCGACTTCGGAACCGGCGGCTCGAGCACCTCGATCGCGTAACGCGTACGCACGTCGTCGAGCACCTGGCGTCCGAGCTTCGTGCGGCTGTCGAACATGGTGGCCACGACGCCGCGGACCTTGAGGCCGGGGTTGGTGTACGCCTTCACGTCCTCGATGGTCTCGAGCAGCTGGCCGACGCCGCGGTGGCTGAGCGTCTCGCACTGCAGCGGTATCAGCACCTCGTCGCCCGCGGTCAGCCCGTTGATCGTCAGCACGCCGAGCGACGGCGGGCAGTCGACGAGGATGACGTCGTAGTCGGACTTGATCTGGTCGAGCGCCCGGGCGAGCGCGTACTCGCGGCCCGCCCGCGTCAGCAGGTGCACCTCGGTGCCTGCCAGGTCGATGGTGGCGGGCAGCAGGTGGATCTCCCCCACCTTGAGCAGGACTTCAGACGCCGGCGTGCGGTGTACGAACACGTCGTGCAGGGACTTCTCGAGGTCGTTGGGGTCGACCCCCAACGAAAACGTGAGGCAGCCCTGGGGGTCGAGGTCGACGAGGAGAACCCGCCGCCCCTGCTCGGCGAGCGCCGCGCCCAGGGCGTGGACGGTGGTCGTCTTCGCCACCCCTCCCTTCTGGTTGGCGACGGCGAAGCAGACCGGCATGGCCGCGGAGTGTAGGGCGGTCAGTGGGGGCAGAGGATGGCGAGCTGGGAGTCGGCCCAGTGCCAGGTCGGCTCGCCGGCGTTCGCCGTGGCGGGCACCGGCGCCTGCCTCGGGTTCTGGACGGTCACCGTCCACGGGAGCGATGCGCCCTGACCGATCGTCACCGGGCCGCTGAGTGCCGTGGAGGTGACCGTGCTGCTCGTCTTGCCGGCCGGGTCGGTGAAGTTCACCGTCACCGGGAAGGGGTTGACCACGACGGGCGCCGCCGACTTGTTGTGCACGGTGCCGTTGACCGTCGTCTCGACGATCGGCGGCAGGCTGGCGTTGAGCGACGTCGCCGTCAGCGAGCTGCCCAGCTGCTGGCCGATCTTGTCGACGGTGGCCGACACGCTCGCCAGCGGGCACACGGCCTGCGTCGGGCTCGGTGTCCCGAGGGGCGGCGCGCTCGACGGCGTCTCCTCGGCCGCGCTCGGGGCGACCGACCGGCTCGACGACGAGGCGGCGGGGCCCGGCGACAGAGGCGTGCCCGGCGCGCTCGACGGCGAGCTGGCGCCGACAACGGCGCCGATTGCGGTCGGGTTCGAGTGGCTGGCGGGTGTGCTGGTGAGGGGAACGCGCATCTGTCCGCTCACCAGGAGGGCGACGAGCACGACGGCTGCCGCCGCGGCCGCTCCGACGGGCGCCGTCCACCGGTTCGCCCAGCGAGCGCGCACCGGCTCGAGGGGGACGACGTTCGACAGCTCCTCCGCATGCGGGACCGTCGCCGGTTCGATCGGCGCCTCGGCGTCCGCGGGCTTGGACAGCACCCGGCCGATGGCGGCGAGGGCCTCGGCCGGCAGGATCTCGTCGTCGATCGGAGCGAAGTACTCGATCGACCAACCCGTCGGCTCCCGCTCGAGCACGCCGAAGGTCTCGAGGAGGACGCGGCTGCGGTTGACCTCCTCTGCGCTCAGGCCGTGGAGCAGCCCGAGGCCGGCGAGGTCGTCGGGGTCGGTGTGGACGTGGCCCCTGTCGTCGGCGCTGGCCAGCAGGATGCCCAGGAACCGAAGGCACACCAGGCGCTGGTGCCGCTCGACGCCCGCCGCGAAGAGGCGCGCTGAGGCCGCGCCGATGGGATCGGGTGCTGGACCGGTGGGAAGACGAGGGCTCAAGTGGGCGACCAGCCTTGGAGCGTTCGCGACGCTCCGGACGAACGGTACCCCTTTTGGGGGATTTCTGCCGCCCTACCCGGCAAGTTGGGACATGAACTGATTCATGTCGAAATAGTCCCGCCAGGCGGCGATCTTGTCGCCCGCGACCTCGAACGTGCCCATGACCGGAAGCTCGATGGACTTGGCGGGCGTGACGAACACGTCGGTGCGCTCGGTCATCACCACGTTGCCGTCGGCAACGATGTGATGGACCCGGAACTCGATCTTGTCGACGCCGGCCGTGAAGCCCGCGATCGTGCTCTTGATGGCGTCCTTGCCGGTGACCGGATCGATCGGGATGTTGTGATAAACGGCGTCGTCGGTGAAGTAGTCGACGATGGCGTCGAGGTCGCCGGCGCTCCACGCATCGCAGAACTGCCGCACCAGCTCGAGTGGCATCTCGCTCATCTCCGAGACGCTACTTCCGCTTCTTCGCCGCCTTCTTCGCGACCTTCTTCGCCGCCTTCTTGGCGACCTTCTTGGCTGTCTTCTTGACGGCCTTCTGCTTTGCAGGTGCCGCCTTCTTCTTGGTCCCCGCCTTCTTCGGCGGCAACGACGTGGCGTGGGCGATACCGAGCCGTACCCACAGCGTCAGCTCGCCTTCGTCGGCGACGCCGGCGGGCCCGACGCGGATCATTCCCTTCGACGTGCGCCCGCCCATCGAGAACTCGCTGACGTTTGGCCGGGTGAGGGCATCGTGGTGCAGGGTCGGATCGATACGGACGAGGAGGTCGTTGCCCAGGACGCCGCAGCACATGTTGCCGCCGACCATGAAGCTGATGCCGCCGAACATCTCGCGTTCGGTGACCGCCTTCAGCCCGCCCAGGTGCTCCCGGAGGCGGTCCGCCAGGTCCTCGTCGTACGCCACCGGCGTCCATTGTGACCCACCGCCCGTGCCAGAATCGGGACCGTGGCGCTGGTGGACTCGCCGTTTCACGACGATCGCGCCGTCGCTCTCGGCGCCATCTTGGTCTACGCGTTCCTCGAGGCGACGTTCGGTCTGATCTTGGTGCTCGCCGCCGTCGTGCGCGGCCGCATCCCCGGCCCGTGGCTCGACACGGTGCGGGCGGTGAGCCACAACGACGTGGGCGCCTTCGCCCCCCGCTGGCTGCTCTCGTCGACGCGTGGCCTGCAGAAGAGCGGCAAGTTCCTGGTCGGCGTCGGACTCGTCGCCGACGGGAGCGTGCGGGCGGTGCTTTCGGTCGGGGTCCTGCGGCGGTCCAAAGCGACGACTGCCGTCGCCGCTCTCTTCTTCGGTGCGATCGCAATCGGAGGATTGATCGTCGCCGGGTTCAACCCGCCGACGGTCCGGCTGTTCACGGCTTTGGCGAACGCTGCCGTTGCCGTCGTGGTCGTGCTCGAGGCCCGCCGCCTGCGCGCCTACAGCTCGAAGCGGTAGACGTTCGTTTCCCTCGGCTCGAAGCCGATGCGCTGATACAGGCGGTTCGCAGCTTCCCGCGACGGTCGTGAGGTGAGGTCGACGGTTCGGGCGCCGTGCGCGCCGGCCAGGCGAAGCGCTTCGCGATTGAGCGCCTCACCGACGCCCTGGCCGCGTGCCGACTCGTCGACGACGACATCTTCGATCCAGGCGCGCACGGCGGTGGGGATGCGGAACACGACGAGCGTCAGCGAGCCGACGATGCCGCCGTTGTCATCGCGCGCGACCAGCAGGTGGCTGGCCTCGGAGCGCACAAGCTCGTCGAGCTCGTCTTTCGAAGGCGGCGGGTTCGACCGCGACAGCTGCGGGATCAGGCGGGTGAAGGCGTCGACCAGGTCGTCGTCGACCGCAGTGGCCTCCTGGACGGAGACCGCCACTTACTCGTCGGGGACGGGCTGGGGCGGCGGCGGGCCCGCGTAGTGGGCGCTGGGCCGGATCAACCGGTTGTCGGCCGCCTGCTCGAGGATGTGCGCCGTCCAGCCGATGACCCGGCTCGACGCGAACGTCGGCGTGAACAGGTCGCGTGGCAGGCCCGCCTTGTCCATCACGACGCCGGCGTAGAACTCGACGTTGGCGTACAGCTGGCGGCCCGGCTTGAGCTCGGCCAGGACGTCGACGACGGTCTGCTCGATGTGCTTGGCGAATTCGACGTTTTCGCCGCCGATGCGTTCGGCAACGCCCTTGAGCATGCGGGAGCGCGGGTCCTCGGTCTTGTACACGCGATGGCCGAAGCCCATGATGCGCTTGCCGTGCTCGACGGCGTCGCGCACCCACGGCTCGGCGTTCTCGGGCTTGCCGATGGCGTCGAGCATGTCGAGGGCCCGGCTGGGAGCGCCGCCGTGCAGTGGGCCTGACAACGCGCCGATCGCACCGACGACGGCAGCGCCCAGGTCGGCGCCCGTCGACGTGATCACGCGTGCCGTGAACGTCGACGCGTTGAAGCCGTGGTCGATGGTTGAGATCTGGTACTGCTCGACGGCGCGTGCGTTCTCGGGATCGGGCACCTCACCGGTGAGCATGTAGAGGTAGTTGGCCGAGTACGGCAGGTCGGGGTTGGGATCGATGGGCTCCTGGCCCTTGTTGAGCCGGTACAGCGACATGATCAGCGTCGGGATGACCGACGTGATCTGCAGCGCGTTGTGGCGCAGCTCCTTGGCATCGATGTCGAGGCTGGGCTTGTAGTCCTGGGCGTAGGCCACGAGCGAGACAGCGGTGCGCAGCGCGTCGAGCGGGATGAAGTGGTCGCCCGCGTTGGCGATCCCGGGCAGCAGCGCCTTGACCTTCTCGGGGACCTCCCGGTACTGCCGCTTCTCCTCGATGAACTTCTTGAGCTCGTCCTTGCTCGGCAGGTGGCCGTAGTAGAGGAGGAACCACACGTCTTCGAGCGTGCGCTTCTCGGCCAGTTCGACGGCGTTGTACTGGCGGTAGTGGTAGAAGCCCTCCTGGCCGCGGACGTCGCCGATCTCGGTCTCGGCCACGACGACGCCCTCGAGACCCTTGGGGGCCTCCATGAGGCTGGGGTGCTCGACGGGCTGGATCTGGGCGATGCGCACCAGGTCCCGCAGCGACACGATCCCGAGGAGCTTGCCGTCCTGGACGACGGGCATGTGCCGGTACCCGTGTTCGGTCAGGCGGTGGAAGGCATCGTCGACCCCGACGTCGGGCTCGACGGTGTCGGGGTTCTCGGTCATCCACTCGGAGACCTTGGCGATCGACGTGTCGGTGCCGGACGCCGCGATCTTGATCATGTCGCGCTCGGTCAGGATCCCGACCGGCCTCGAGTCGTCGACGACGACGATCGACCCGACCTTGCGGCTACCCATACGGGAGCTCACCTCGGCGATGGTCTCCGAAGGTGTGGCCGTCAGCACGTCCGACGTCATCAGATCCGAGACCGTGCGTACCTTGGCACCGTCAGCCATGCACCTCTCCCTTCGCGGCCGGGATGGGCCCCTCCGCGGAGTATACGGGCGCCTCCCTGGAGTCATATCTGGTGAAGTCGGGCACCAGGCGGGCGATCAGCAGCGCTCCCGCGATGCACGCCAGGCCGCCCGAAACCACCGAGATCTGGGGCGTGCTGAGGGCGGCGATGGTGCCCGCTTCGGCATCGCCGAGGCGGGGGCCGCCGGCGACCACGGCGATGTGCACACCGGAAAGCCGTCCCCGGAAGGCGTCCGGTAACGAAAGTTGCAGGATCGTGTTGCGGAACACCGCGGACACGACGTCGGCCGCGCCGGCCGCGGCGAGCAGGACCAATGCCCCCGGGAGCCAATCGACGAGGCCGAACCCGGCGATCGCCGCGCCCCACAGCATGACGGCGATGATCACGGCGCGCCCTTGCCGGCGGACGCTCGGCACCCATCCACTGAACAGCGCGCCGAGCAGGGCACCGGCGCCGGGTGCCGCGTACAGAAGGCCGACGGTCTGCGGGCCGCCGCCGAAGACCTGCGTGCCCAGCTGGGGGAACAGCGCCGACGGCATCCCGAACACCATGGCGTTGATGTCGATCGTGAACGTGCTGACGAGGACCTTCTTGCCCTTGAGGAACCGTAGGCCCTCGAGCACCGACTTGAGCCCGGCGCGGGTGCCGCCGCCCTCCGGTGGGAGGGCGTGCATGGGAACGGCGGTGGCGAAGGCGACCACGAACGTCGACACGTCTATCCAGTAGGCGGCGGCCAGGCTGACCTGGCCGATGACGACGCCGGCCAGCGTCGGCCCGAGGATCATCCCGACCTGCCACACCAACTGCCCGAGGGCGGCCGCCGCCGGGAAGGTCTCACGCCGCACGAGCCGAGGCGTGATGGCGTTGCGGGTCTGCATGTCGGCGCCGGCGAAGCCCGCGGACAACGAACCGAAGACGAACAGCGGCCAGAGCGCTGGGTGCTTCAGGGTGGCGTTCAGGGCGAGGACGACGCTCGTCATCGCGAGCAGTACCTGATTGATCAGCAGCAGCCGGCGCCGGTCGAACGCGTCGGACATGGCGCCGCCCGCGAGGGAGAACACGATCAGCGGACCGAGCGACGCGAGACCGACCAGCCCGACGTCAAGTGACGAGTGCGTGATGGCGAAGACCTGGATGGGGATGGCGACGACCGTGAACTGACGGCCGACGTAGGACGCCACCTGGCCCGAGAACAGCAGGCGGTAGTCGCGCGACTCACGCAGCGGCCTGAGGTCGGCGAGCATGCGTCGTCTGGGCATTGTGTCGACCGTACTGAAACAGTGTTGGGGTGCCGTCACCGTTCCACTTCGTCAGGACGTGGGAGCTGGACGTGCCGCCCGAACGCTTCTGGGCGACGATCTCGCGCACCGGCGACTACACGAGCTGGTGGCCGTGGCTGCGCCAGTTCGACGCCAACGGCTTCAGCCCCGGGTCGCATTGGCAGGCGGTCATCCAGTCGCCGCTGCCGTACGTGTTGCGCGTCGACCTCGTCCTCGACGAAGTCGTCGAGTGTGAGCGATTGGCGGCGTCGGTCACGGGCGACATCGCGGGATGGGCCGCGCTCGACCTGGCGCCGACGGCGACGAACGGCTCGGCCGTCGACGTCGAGTGGGACATGCGGCCGCGCTCGCGCGCCATGCAGATGGCGGCCGTGCTCGCCCGGCCGCTGCTCCGCTGGAGTCACGAGTGGGTGTTGGCCCGCGGGCTGGACCAGTTCCGCAGGCGGGCGCTAAGCCAATCGAATGACGAGTGACGAAGAGGTCCGCCGGATCAGCCGCAGGCTGCGCGATGTCGTCGAGCCGCTGGCCGCCAACGTGTACTTCGCCCCGGAGGCACAGGAGAACTACAAGGCGCTCGGCCTGTCGTACATCCCGTCGTACTTCCGGAGCCGATCGGCGTGCATGGGCGATGTGACCGGCGAAGTCGTCGTCGCCGCCTTCGGGGTGTTCAACCCGGCGATCGTGCTGCCCGCGGTGCAGGAGGGCCGCACGGTCGCGGTCGACCACATCCTCGACGCGCGAGAGCGCGGCGCCATCGCCGCGCTCTCGCGCGTCCTCGAGGGCGTGCCCGACGACGCCTCGAGAGCCACCGAGCTCCTGCGCCGCGCCGGCGACGCCTGCACGTGCGAGGGCCACCCGATCTACGCCGGGCTGCGCTCGCTTGGATTTCCCGGCGAGCCGATGGGCGACCTCTGGCGCGCTGCCGATCTTCTCCGCGAGCACCGCGGAGACAGCCACATCATCGCCTGGACGTCTCATGACGTCGACGCTGTCGAGGTCACGCTGCTCACCGAACTGTGGTGGCGGATGCCCCTCAACAGCTACGTCGCCACCCGAGGTTGGACCCCCGACGAGATCGACGCCGGCATCGGGCGGCTCGTCGACCGTGGCTTGGTCGAAGGGGATGAGTTCACGGCCGCCGGCGAGCAGCTGCGCGCGTCGATCGAGGAGGCCACCGACCGCCAGGAACGTCGTGTCGTGGAAGCGCTCGGCGCCGATGCCGACGAGCTGCTCGACATGCTCGAGCCGTGGGCGAAGGCCGTCGTGGCGTCGGGCGGCTACCCGGCCGACCCGAGCGCGCTCACGCGGCCGTAACGGGCCTGACCTTTGCTGTGCAGAACGCGCACCGCGATGCAGCGGCGGGAATCTTGCTCAGGCACTCGGGACACTCGCGCGTCTCGGACTCGACATCGGGCTCGGTCCGCCGGCGCTCCATGAGCATGTTGATCGGCCGCACGACGAAGAAGAAGACGGCGAGCGCGATCGTCACGAAGGCGACGAGGACGTTGAGGAAGTCGCCGTAGGCGAACACGCTGTGCCGGATCGTGAACTTCAGGCTCTGGAAGTTCGCCTTTCCGGGGATCGAGACGAGCGGCGTGAGCAGATCCTTGACGAACGCCTGCACCACCGCGCCGAACGCAGCGCCGATCACCACGGCGATGGCCAGGTCGACGACGTTGCCCCGCAGCACGAACGCCTTGAAGTCCTTGAGCATCTCGGGCCTCCTCCCAGTCGGAGGCCAAGAGCTTTTCAGATCAGAGCGGTTGGCAGGCGGGGCACCAGTAGGCGGTGCGGGCCTGCTCTCCCTGGCGGCGCGACTCGATGCGCGTGCCGCACCGTCGA
This sequence comes from Acidimicrobiia bacterium, assembly GCA_019244985.1. Classification (GTDB taxonomy): domain Bacteria; phylum Actinomycetota; class Acidimicrobiia; order Acidimicrobiales; family AC-14; genus CADDZP01. Next base: position 11,101 of record JAFASB010000011.1, read on the forward strand.
CACGGCTGGCCCGTCCGCTTGTAGACCCACTGGTCGCGGCCGCGGTCCCCGAGGGTGCTGCGGCGCATGAGCGTCGAAGCCGTGGTGACCAGGGCGTCGACGTCGTCGTCGTTCAGCTTCTGGCGTTCGGTCCACGGGTTGCGCCCTTCGAGGAAGAGCGCCTCGCAGCGCCAGATGTTGCCGATGCCCGAGACGACCTGCTGATCGAGCAGCAGCTCGCCGAGGGCGAGCTCGGGCGGGCGCGTGCGGGCCCGGCGCCGGACCTCCTCGAGGTCGACGTGATCAGCGAGGACGTCGGGGCCGAGCTTGCCGAGCGACGGGTGGGCGCCCTCGGCGCGGGGCTGGAGGAGCTCGACGATCGGTGCGTTGAAGCAGACGGCGACGCGGTCGTCGCACTCGAGCACCAGCCGGGCCTGGCTCTCGGGACGCCGCCACGGGCGGTCGGCGGGATAGACGTGCCAGGACCCGCTCATGCGCAGGTGGGTGTGGAGGACGTGGCCGCCGTCGAGGCGGATCAGCAGGTGCTTGCCCCGGGCATCGACCCCGTCGACACGCATCCCCACCAGCCGCAGGGCCGGAAAGCCATACACCCGCGAGCGCGCCGCCGTGATCTCCCGGCCCCCCAGCCAACGGCGGAGGGTCTCGGCCGTACGAAAGATGGTGTCGCCCTCTGGCATCTGCTCACAAAAGTTAACGGTCGAACACGTCAGCCATAACGCACGAGGCCGCGCGGCGACGGCACGAACCCCGCCGACCGCAGGACCGGGGCCAGCTCGTCGTCGAAGCGCTCGAGGGCGAGGCGGCGGAGCCGCCCGCCGGACACCAGGCTCCCGAGGGCCTCGACGGCCGCCGCTTCCCACGCGCCGTCATAGTCCCGCAGCGTGACCACCGTCCGGCCACCCCGTTCCAGGTACAAGGACGGGATGCCGTCGAGGAGGACGACGTAGGCGCCGGCCGCCCGCTGCGGACCCTTCACCGGCCACGGCAGCGCCACGCCGTAGGGGTTGGCCGGATCCGTGGCCGCGAGCACAAGAGCCTGAAGACCAGCCTCGTCGTCGGGCTTCGCGGCGCGGAGGCGGTCGACCGCGCCGGCCAGCGCGAACTGGGCGCCGCCGAGGCCGGCGACGAAGTACCCCCGACGCACGCGCCCCGACTCCTCCATCGCCCGCAACACCGGGTAGACGCCGGCGAATCCGCCTGGGTGGCCCTCGCCCCGGACCGACTCGCGCGTCAGCACGCCGTGGCGGTCGAGGAGCACGGACGCCAGGCGCATCGAGCGCTCCGTGGGCACGGAGTCGTCGCGCGGCAGGTCGGCCTCGACGAGCGACCACCGGCCCTGGGCCTTGGGCGGGCCGAGGACGCTCAGCGAGCCGAGGTTGGGCTTCGCTCGCTTGCCGCTCGACGAGCTCCTGCTCTTGCGCGCCGTCAGCGCCCGCAGCGGGGCGAAGGAGTCGTTGGTGACCTCGCCCGCCCAGACCAGGTCCCACAGGGCATCCAGGCTGGCGGTGTCATCCGCGCCGGACAGCTCTCGGAAGAAGCAGGCGCCCCGCTGGGTGAGGATCTGACGAAGGCGATGGTGCTCCTCGGACTCGGGGGGCTCGCCGGCTGCCGTCGCCGGGCGCAGGATGCCGGCGTCGCGGCGCAGGAACAACATCACCTTGCCGTCGTCGCGGCCGAGCGGTCCGGCACCGACCCACACGACCTCGCCGGCCGCCGCCAGCTGATCCAACAGTCCCGGCGAGTAGTCGCCGACTCTCGACGAGAGCACGTCCCGTTCGAGTGACGACGCGGGGATCGGCACGCCCTGTAGCTGGGACACGACCTCGATCAGGCGACCCACACCTCGCGCCGTCGACCCCACGCCCTGCCACGCGGGCAGGAAGCGGCCGAGGGCGGTGGCCTCGACAGGCTCGACCTGCTTGCGCAGGGCGGCGAGCGAGCGCTGCCGGAGCTGGCGCAGGACCTCGGGGTCGCACCACTCGCGCTCGGTGCCGTCGGGACGGAACTCGCCGCGCAGCAGCAGGCCGCTGTCGGCCCGCCGGGCGAGGAGATCCTCGACCATCTGCACCGGCAACCCGAAGCGGGCGGCCGGCTCCCCGGTGGTGAACGGCGGATGGGTCCGGGCCCATCGGCCGAGCAGCGAACCCAGCGGATCGTCGACCGGCTCGAGGAAGGCGTCGGGCAACCCGGCGGGAAGGCCCGCGCCCAGGGCGTCGCGGTAGCGGCCGGCGTCCTCGGCGGCGATCAGCCGCTGCTCCCCCGCGACCCGGACGAGGACGGCCCGTCGCTCGGCCAGCAGCGCGTCGGCGAAGTCATCGGTGGACCGGGCGGCGAGCTCCTCTCGCGAAAGATCGCCCAGGCGTCGCAGCAGATCGTGCGCGGCGTCGGGATGACGCGCCCAGCGCTTCTCGTCGAGACACTGGAGGAAGGCCTCGAGCTCGGCCAGCGCCGAGGGCTGGATCAGCTCGCGCAGCTCCTCGGCGCCGAGCAACTCGGCGAGGAGCTCGCGATCGAGCGTGAGCGCCTGGGCCTTCCGCTCTGCGAGCGGCGCGTCGCCCTCGTAGAGGAAGTTCGCGACATAGGCGAACGCCAGTGACGTGGCGAACGGCGAAGGCCTCGGGGTATCGACGGAGACCACGCGCAGCTGCCGGGAACGGATGTGGGACATCAACTCGACGAGTGCCGGGACGTCGAAGGCGTCGCGCAGACACTCGCGATATGTCTCGAGCAGGATCGGGAACGACCCGTGCTTCGACGCCACGGCCAGCAGGTCGGCGGCCCGCTGACGCTGCTGCCACAGCGGCGTGCGCGTGCCTGGTCGGCGGCGGGGCAGGAGCAGCGCCCGCGCCGCGTTCTCGCGGAAGCGGCCGGCGAACAGCGCGGTGTTGGCCAGCTGGGAGACGACGAGGTCCTCGACCTCCTCGGGTTCGAGCAGGACGCTGTCGACCGGCGGTGCGTCGTCGGCCTCGGGCAGGCGCACGACGATGCCCTCGTCGCTCCACATCGTCTGCACCTCGAGGCCGAGGCGGCTCTGCACCTTGGCTTCGATGGCGATGGCCCAGGGCGCGTGCACCCGGCCGCCGAACGGCGTGAGCACGCACACCCGCCAGTCGCCGAGCTCGTCGCGGAACCGCTCGACGACGATCTGCCGGTCGGTGGGCAGGGCGCCGGTGACCTCGCGCTCCTCGGCCAGGTAGGCGCGCAGGTTGCTCACCGCCAGCTCGTCGAGCGAGCACTCCTCGGCCAGGCGCTCGTCGGGCCAGTCGTCGACCTCACGCAGGAACTCGCCGAGCGCACGGCCGAGCTCGTACGGGCGACCGAGGCCGTCGCCGTGCCAGAACGGCATCTTTCCGGGCTCGCCGGGCGCGGGCGTGACGACCACGCGGTCGCGCGTGATCTCCTCGATGCGCCAGGTGGTCGCGCCGAGGACGAATGTCTCGCCGACCCGCGACTCATAAACCATCTCCTCATCCAGCTCGCCGACGCGTGAGCCCTCCGGCGTGAACACGCCGTAGAGCCCGCGATCGGGGATGGTGCCCCCGCTGGTGACGGCGAGCATGCGCGCGCCGGGCCTCGCCCGCAGCGTGTCGTTGGCTCGGTCCCACACGATGCGCGGCCGCAGCTCGGCGAACTCGTCCGAGGGGTACCGGCCGGCGAGCATGTCGAGCACGTTCTCGAGCACGGCCCGGCTGCAGTCGGCGAACGGGTACGCGCCGCCCGCCACCTCCGCCACCTCGTCGACGGTCACGTCCTCGACAGCACACATGGCGACGATCTGCTGGGCGAGCACGTCGACGGGGTTGCGCGGGATCCGCGTCTCCTCGATGAGCGCTTCCTTCATGCGCTTGGTGACGACCGCCGCTTCGATCAAGTCGCCGCGGAACTTCGGGAAGATGCGGCCGCGCGACGGCTCACCGACCTGGTGGCCGGCCCGGCCGATGCGCTGCAGTCCGCTGGCCACCGACGACGGCGACTCGACCTGCACCACCAGGTCGACGGCGCCCATGTCGATGCCAAGCTCGAGCGAGCTCGTTGCCACCAGGGCCGGCACCTTGCCCGCCTTCAACGCGTCCTCGATCTCGAGGCGCTGCTCACGCGCGACCGAGCCGTGGTGGGCGCGCACGAGCTCTTCGCCGGCCAGGTCGTTCAGGCGGGCGGCGAGGCGCTCGGCGAGCCGGCGCGAGTTCACGAACACGAGCGTCGAGTGGTGCTCGCGGATCAGCTCGAGGAGGACGGGCGTGATCGCCGGCCAGATCGAATGGCGCACCTCTGGATCGCCGGCGGCGGGACCCTCGAGGATCTGAGGATCGACGGTCTTGCCCAGCTCGCCCATGTCCTCGACCGGGACGACCACCCGCAGGTCGAGTGGCTTACGGACGCCGGCGTCGACGACGCTCACCGGGCGAGGCCGCCACTCGTTCGTATCGGCGTCCCGCGCCCGGCCGCCGAGGAAGCGGGCGATCTCGTCGAGCGGCCGCTGGGTCGCCGACAGGCCGATGCGTTGCGGGGGCCTGTCGGTGAGGCGCTCGAGGCGTTCCAGCGAGAGCGAGAGATGGGCACCTCGCTTGGTGCCGGCGACCGCGTGGATCTCGTCGACGATGACATACTCGACCGACTTCAGGATCTCCTGCGCGCTCGACGTCAGCATCAGGTACAGCGACTCGGGCGTGGTGATGAGGATGTCGGGCGGGTGGCGGACGATGTCGCGCCGTTCGTTGGCGGGCGTGTCGCCCGTGCGCGTCGCGGTGCGCAGCGTCGGCACCTGCTGACCGGCGCGCTCGGCCTGCAGGGCGACGCCCGCGAGTGGCGCACGCAGGTTTCGGTCGACGTCGTAGGTGAGCGCTTTCAACGGCGACACGTAGAGGACGCGGCACCGTTCCTTCTCCGGCGGCTCAGGTTCGGTGAGCAGGCGGTCGATCACCCAGAGGAAGGCGGCGAGCGTCTTGCCCGACCCGGTCGGCGCCAGGATCAGGGTGTTCTGGCCCTCGCTGATGGCCTGCCAGCCCTGCTCCTGGGCGGGCGTCGGCTCGGCGAACGCGCCCTCGAACCAGGTGCGTGTCAGCGCAGAAAACCGACCGAGAGAAGCCACCGAGCAAGGGTAGGTTCAACCGATGGACTACGTGCACTGGCACGACCGCCCGAAGCTCAAAAGACCGGTTTTGGTGGCCGCGTTCGAAGGCTGGAACGACGCTGCCGACGCGGCGACCACCGCAGCAAAGTTCCTACGCGACCACTGGGCCGCCCGCCAGTTCGCGGAGATCGACCCCGAGGAGTTCTACGACTTCTCGGCGACGCGGCCCCAGGTGCAGCTCGTCGACGGGCTGACGCGCGAGATCGTGTGGCCGGCCAACGAGCTGTACGCGGCGTCGGTGCCCGGCAGCGACCACGACATCATCGTCTTCCTCGGCGTCGAGCCCGGACTGAAGTGGAAGACGTTCTGCCGTCAGATCGTCGACGTCGGACAGACGCTCGGCGTGGAGATGTTCATCACCCTGGGCGCCTTGCTGGCCGACGTCCCCCACACCCGGCCCGTGCGCGTCACCGGTACCGCCGCCGACCCCGACCTGGTGCAGCGGCTGGGGCTCCAGCGTTCCCGATACGAAGGACCGACGGGCATCGTCGGCGTGCTCCACGACGCCTTCAGCACGGCCAAGGTTCCGTCGGCGTCGCTGTGGGCAGCGGTGCCGCACTACGTCGCGGCCACGCCCTCGCCGAAGGCGGCGCTGGCGCTCGTCGAACGGGCCGCCGAGATGCTGGGCACCGCGGTGCCGACCATCGCGCTCGAGATCGCCGCTGCCTCCTACGAGCGCCAGGTCAGCGAGGTCGTCGACAGCGACGACGATGTCTCCGAGTACGTCCATCGCCTCGAGGAGAGCACCGACGACGGTGAGGACGAGGAGTTGGAGTTGGAACTCCCGTCGGGCGACGCCCTCGCCGCTGATTTCGAGCGCTATCTCCGCGAGCAGCAGGGCGAATAGGACAACGGGCTAGCTCTGTCATAGTCCCGAAATATGGCCCTTTCAGGCAGCGGGTCTACGGACCGATACTTCCTTCGTGCACGTATGTCCTGAGTGCGGGAAGAAGATGGCGACGGCCGGCGGGCTCGAGATCCACGAGCAGATCGCCCACGGTGCAGAGGCCGCAGAGCCCGCAGAGCTCGCGGAGCCCGCGGTCGACGCCGATCAGATCTTCGACGTCGCCGTCGAGCCTTCGCGCTCTCGCTCCGACCGCCGTGCTGTGCCGTTCATCGCCATGGCGATCGTCGCTCTGCTCGTCGCAGCTGTGGCCTCGGCACTCGTGCGCCGAAACGCCTCGGAAGTCACGCCCCTGGCGATGGTGCGGGCGTCGGCGTCAGCAACAACGGACGTGCACACGACCAAGATGAGCGTCGACATCAGCGGTGGTTCGGGCCTCTTCAAGAACTTCAGCGAGACGGGTGGGTTCGACTTCGACAGCAGGCGGTTCGCCGTGCAGGTCGACATGGATCAGTTCGGCGTCCGCGGCCTCGGCAAGGTCGACGCCATCGCCGACTACAGCAACGGGCTGACCGAGTACGTGCATCTTCCGTCCCAGATAGTCGACCAGGCCGGCGGCAAGCCCTGGATCAAGGTCGACCTGCAGGCGCTCTTCAAGCAAATGGGTATCGACAGCAACCTGGGGGCGCTCCTCCAGGGCGGCTCGTCGGATCCGACCCAGGGCCTCGCCATGGTTCGGGGCGCCGAGAACGTGGTGAAGGTCGGCACCGAGCAGGTGCGGGGCGTCGACACGACCCACTACCACCTCGATATCAACTTCCAGAAGGCCGTCGCCGACGCGCCGCCGGCGGTGCGCGCCGCCATTCAGCAGTTCGCCGACGAGCACACGGTCCCGACGACGCCGGCCGATGTCTGGCTCGACAGCGACGGGCGCGTCCGCCGCCTTCAGCAGAAGATCGATTTCTCGGACCTTCGCCTCCCGCCGGCCCTGGGCAACAAGGTGCAGGGACTGGGCACGCCGACCGTGACGGCTGAGTTCTACGGCTTCGGAGAGCCCGTCGACACCCAGCTGCCGGCGCCCGGCGACGCCGTCGACTACAGCCAGCTCACGCGCTGACGCGTCCTACGCGGAGGCCTGCTCCAACTCGGCCAGTGACTTCTCGATGCCCTCGGCCAGGACGCCGAGGTCGGGGATCGCATCGCGGTCGCCGGTGAGGCCGAACCCCAGGGCACCGTCGTAGGACAGCACGGCGACCACGACCGCCGCTCCCGCGAAAGCGCCGACGTACGGAAACGCCTCGAGCATCTTGGCGCCCATGCAGTACAGCGGCTGCTGGGGGCCGGGCACGTTTGTCACACCGATGTTGATGGACCGCTGGAACGGCATGAGTCGGGCGGCCAGCGAGAACAGCGTCGCCGGTGCGTAGTCCGCCAGACCGGTGAGGACCTCGGCGCCGACAGCCTGCTGGGTCTCTTTGAGCCGCTGCGTCTGGGCGCTGATGGCCTGGACGCGCTCGGCGGGATCGCGCACGCCGACGGGAAGATCGACCATCACGCCGGACACCTTGTTGCCCAGCGCCATGCGTTGGGAGTCGTCGCGCACCGACACCGGGACGAAGGCCTTGAGGGTCAGGCCGTCGACAGCCTCGCCCCGGCTCTCGAGGAAGTGGCGGAGACCGCCGGCGACGCCGGCGAGGACCACGTCGTTGACGGTGGCGCCGAGAGTGCGCTTGGCGTGCTTGATGGGGGCCAGGTCGGCGCGGACGAACTCGACGCGGCGGTGCGGGCCCACGGCGACGTTGAGCGGCGTGCGCGGCGCCAGCGAGCCCATCGCCGCCAGTGTCTGCACGGCCTTGCTGAACCGGTTGGCCACCTGGCGGGGCCCCCGGACGACGGCGCGCGCCGAGCGGACCATCTCGGCGAACGGTCACCCGCTCGAGGAGGCTGTCGCGCAGCAGCTCCATCGGCGGTGGCGGCGTCTTCGGCGTCCACGTCGGCGCGGTGACCGGTTGCGGATCGGGCTCGAAGTCGAGCAGGACGGTTGCGACGTCGACGCCGGAGATGCCGTCGACCAACGCGTGATGCGTCTTCTGGATGATCGCCACCCGGTCGCCCTCGAGACCTTCGACGAACCACAGCTCCCACAATGGGCGGCGGCGGTCGAGCACCGTCGACTGCAGGCGGCCCATCAGCGTCTTGAGCTGGTTCTCGTTGCCGGGCTTGGGCAGCGCCGTCAGGCGGACGTGGTAGTTGAGGTCGAAGTCGTGGTCGTCGACCCAGATCGGCCGGCCCTGGCCGAACGGGACCGTCATGATCTTCTTGCGGAAGCGGGGGACGAGGTGCAGACGGCTGGAGATGATCTCCCGGGCGTCCTCGAGGCGGAAGCGCCCCGCGCCGTCGAAGAACGGCGGGCCTTCGAACACCGCGAGCGAGCCGACGTGCATCGGCTGCGCCTCGCTCTCCAGGTGCAAGAACGACGCGTCGAGCCCAGTCAGCCGGTCGTAGTCCATGGTCCGCCTCCTTGTCTGATCGCGGACTTTAGGGGTGGGCGCCGAAGCTCGCCATCGTCTGGGCGCCGTCGGGGAACACCGCGGCCACGGCGTCGATGAGGTCGCCGGGCCGGGCGATCCGGTAGGCGTTGCGCGCCGCGTAGATGCGGAGGGCGCAGTCGACGAGGTTGAGGTCGCCGAGATTGGCGAGCGCCTTGGCCCCCTGGATGTACACGCCCTCGTTGTAGAGCGAGTGGTTGTCGCCCCAGTAGGTGAGCGGCTCTCCGAGGTGGCCGGCCGCGCCGGCGGGAATCGCAGCGGTCTTGAAGCCGGTGATCGTTCCCTCGTAGCGACCCTCGGCGTAGGTCGCCAG
>JAFASB010000254.1 GCA_019244985.1 Acidimicrobiia bacterium
CGCCCGCTACTTCGCCTTCGGCCACGAGACCGACGAGCAGCGCCACGTTCTAGCCGACGTTGGCATCACCCTCATGTTCGTTGCCATCAAGCCCCTCGGGCTGCTCCTCGCCAGGATGCCCGTCGGGGCCGATCATCCCGAGGCGACCGCGGGCGCCAACTTCCAGCTCGCGTACCGCGCCAGCTTCCTGCTTCCGCACCGGCGGTCTTCGTGGATCCGATTCGCCGAACGTCTCGACGAGATCGCCGATGCGGTCGACGCCGTCGACGCCCCCTTTGACGCCGCCAAGGTGCTGGACTCGGTGGTCGGTGCCCTCCGCGACCAGTCGGCGCGGCTCGCGGAGCACATCGAGCTGGTCTGAGACGTGGAATCGCTCACCGCCGAGGACGTCGCCATCCTCGACGTCGAGTCAGCCACGATCGCCGGACACACGTGCAAGGTGGTCGTCCTCGACGGAGCGCCGACGGTCGACGACGTGCGCGCCCACGTCCAGGACCGGCTCCCGCGCGTCCCTCGGTGCTGCGAATCTCTCGCGCGGGGCTCTCCTCAGGCGGCATGGACGGATCCCGCCCCGGTCGCGGTGGGGGACCACGTGCGGGCCGCCCCGCACGGCGAGGACCTGGCCGCTGCGGTGTCTCGCGCGATGAGCGGGCGCCTCGACCGGACCCGCCCGCTCTGGGACCTGGAGTTGGTCGCCGACGCAGGCGACGGCCGCTCCGCGCTCGTCTGGCGCGTGCATCACGCGATGGCGGACGGCATGACGATGATGCGATGGGCGTCCGAGCTTCTGTGGGACGACCCGCCGAGCTCGCCCAGCGGCAAGGTGGTCGCCCCGCCCACCCCTGCGTCGCTCGTGTCGGGCGCGGCCGCGGCGGCGCGGACCGTTCTCTCGCTCGCCAAGGAGCTCCGGCCATTGCGGGGCGCGGGGCCGTTTGGTGGGCGCATCGGGAGCCAGCGACAGGCCGGCTTCGCCCGTTGCTCGCTCGATGACGTGCGCGCCATCGGTCACGGCGCCGGCGCTGGCGTAACGATCAACGACGTCGTCCTGACCGCCGTCGCCGGATCGTTGCGAACGTGGTGCGTCGACCACGGCGCGCCTCTCACGGGCGCGCGGGTGAAAGTGCCCGTCAGCATGCACGTACATGGTCCCGACGCGGCCGACCTCGGCAACCGTGACTCGTTCATGTACGTCGACCTTCCGATCGGCGAACCGGACCCGCTCGCTCGATTGCGCGCCGTGAACCGAGAAACGCGGGAACGTAAGACGCGCCACGACGCCGAGGCCGTGTACGACGTGCTCGGAGCTCTCGACCGAGTCGCTCCGGCCGCTGTGCACATCGCCGAGCGGCTGTTGATGAACCCAAGGGAGTTCACGCTGAACGTGTCCAACGTGCCCGGCCCCCGATCGGCGATCAGCGTGCTGGGCCACCCCGTCGTCGAGCTGTACTCCTTCGCCGAGGTCGCCGAGCGACATCCGGTGAGGATTGCGGCAGTCTCGCTGTGCGACACCATGCAGTTCGGCGTCCTCACCGATCCGGAGCTCGTCTCGGGCACCGCCGCACTCGCCGCCGGCATCGAGTCGGCGATCGCCGAGTTGCACGAGCGCGTCGCCGTCTCTCACCGCATCTGAGCCCGGAGCGCGCCCGCGCGACCGCCAGTTGTGACAATCACAGATGTGGCCGGGCGGATATGGCCACTCTATGTAGTTGTACAACCGCTTTAGGGGTTCACAATGTGCCCAAAACGGTCTACGCTGCTTGAACACACGACGTGCCGACCCGACAGCGGACCGTGCTGGGGCGGAAGAGAAGGAGGAGGCAGTGTCGAAGGACATGACGACGGGTTCGATCGCCGCGCCTGACTATCAGTTGTTGGTCGACTCCCTCGTCGACACCGAGGTGATCATGCTCGACCGCGAGGGCACGATCCTCACCTGGAACCACGGCGCGGCCCGGCTCAAGGGCTACTCGGGGGCCGAGGCGATCGGCCAGAACGTGTCGGTCTTCTACCAGCCCGAGGATCTCGAGTCGGGCCTGATGCAACGCGAGCTTCATCAGGCCCTCGAGTCCGGGCGGTACGCGGGGGAGGGGTGGCGCCTTCGCAAGGACGGCAGTCGCTTCTGGGCGAACGTCGTCATCAGCCCCGTGTGGGACGGCAATGGCGAGCACATCGGCTTCGTCAAGGTCACCCGCGACGAGACCGAGCGCATCGAGCGTGACCGGCTTCTCCAGCGCCAGCGCGACGAGATCCTCGAGCTGTCGACCCCGGTGATGCAGATCTGGGACCGCGTCCTCGTGCTCCCGATCATCGGCACGCTCGACAGCGTCCGGGCCGCCCGCCTGACCGAGAACCTGCTGCAGCGCATCGCCTCGGACCAAGCCGCGATCGTCATCCTCGACATCAGCGGCGTGCCCATGATCGACACCGCCGTCGCCCAGCATCTGTTCAAGACGATCCAGGGCGCTCAGCTCATGGGCGCGCAGAGCATCATCAGCGGCGTCAGGCCTGAGACCGCGCAGGCGATGGTTCACCTCGGCATCGACATCGGCACGGTGAAGAGCAGGAGCACCCTGAGCGACGCCCTACAGCTCGCCTTCCGCATGATCAGCGAGCGCACTTCGGGGCCGCCCCTCGTGGGCAACGGTGCGGCGCCGAACGGAAAGACACCAGCGCTCAGCGGGCCGCTGGCATGAAGCTGGAAGACGCGACACCGATCATCCAGCTGGGCGAGCACCTGCTGGTCAGCATGCAGGGAGATCTCGACGACCGGGCCGTGCTCCAGCTGGAAAGCGACATCACGCGGTCGGTGTCGGAGACACAGGCGACCGGTGTCCTCCTCGAGCTGAGCGGGCTAACGATCATCGACTCATTCATCGCCCGTGTGATCGCCCGTCTGGCCGGCATGATCCGACTGCTCGGTGCTGAGGTTGTCGTCGTCGGGATCCAGCCCGCAGTGGCGATCACGCTGCTCGAGCTCGGCATTGGAATGCAGCACCTCCGCACGGCGCTGAACGCGGCGGACGGCATGGCACTGCTGCACGAGATTCGAGAGTGAGCGTCCGTGGTCCTCGCCATCGAAAGTCCTGAGTCCGTCTGCTCGATCGACAGCGAGGCCTCACTCGTCACCGTGCGAGCCCGCGTCCGGGCGACGGCCGTAGATCTGGGATTCGGCATCGTCGACCAGACCAAGCTGGTGACGGCGGCCAGCGAGCTCGCTCGCAACGTGCTCCGCTACGCGCAGCGCGGCCGAATGATCATCGAGGAGCTCGACAACGGCGACCGCCGCGGCGTCCGAGTCACGTTCGAGGACAGCGGACCCGGCATCGCCGATGTCGAGCTGGCATTGCGCGACGGGTACACCACCGGCGACAGCCTTGGGATCGGCCTGCCCGGCGCCAAACGCCTGGTCGACGAGTTGACGATCGATTCCAGGCCGGGGCAGGGGACGACCGTGGTGATCACCGCGTGGGACTCCTGATCCAACCGTCGACCGAGCTGTTCCCGGTCGCCGAGACGAGCGACGTGGGAGCAGCGCGGCGAGCAGTCGGAAAGCTGGCGCGCACGCTGACGCTGTCCGACGGCGACGTGGGAGCGGCGGAGCTGGCGACCGCCGAGCTGGCGACCAACCTCGAGGTCCACGCGGGGAGCGGGCACGTCCTCGTGCGCGCCATCCCCGGACGACGCGCGCTGGAGGTGATCGCGGTCGACCGCGGCCCCGGTGTGGGCGGTGCGCCGCCCGGCGGTGGCGGGCTGGGCGTGGGCCTGGAGGCCGTCGACCGGATGGCCTCGACCTTCGATCTCTTCAGCCGGCGCGCCGGAGGCACGGTTGCGCTGGCCCGCTTCGAGTTCGGGGAACCCCCGCCGCCGACGGCGCTCGAGGTCGGCGGCGTCTCCGTCCCGGCTGCGCCCTTCGACGCCAATGGAGACGGCTGGGCGGTCGAATACGACGAGGCAGGTTGCACCGTCGTCGTGGTCGACGGTCTCGGTCACGGGCCCAGTGCTCACGAAGCGGCCCAGGCCGCCCTGACGGCGCTCGCTGACACAGGCGAGCGCGACCTACGCACGTGGCTCCAGCGGGCCCATGACGCCATGCGCTCCACGCGAGGTGGCGTCGCGAGTGTGGCGCGCGTCGATCTGGTGCGCGGGGTCGTCGAGTTCGCGGGCATCGGCAACGTGTCGGGCACGACCGTTGCGAGCGCTGAACGCCGGGGCCTCGCTTCGCGGCCGGGCCTCCTTGGCACCGAACACCGTGTTCCGCGGATCGAGGTGGTCGAGGTGCCCTGGAAACGGGGCTCGACGCTCGTGCTGTGGTCGGACGGGCTGCGTTCCGGTGTGCGCCTCGACGATCCTCCCGACCTTCTCGGCCATGACCCGGCCGTGGTGGCCGCCGCCCTGCACCGGGACTTCGCGCGCGGCAACGACGACGCAACGGTGGTCGTCGTCCAGGAGCGGGGGGCCCGCACCTCGTGATGAACGGCCGCGCCGATGAGACCGCCGCCCTCCGTCAGGAGCTGAACGAGACCAACGCGGGGCTCATCGCCCTGTACCGCGAGCTCACGACTGCGAAAGCCGCTGCCGAACAGGCGACGCGCGCCAAGTCGTTGTTCCTCGCCAACATGAGCCACGAGATCCGGACACCTCTCAATGGCGTGATCGGCATGCTCGAGCTCCTGCTGTCGACCGACCTCGACATCCAACAGCGCCACTACGCACAGATGGCGCGGGCGTCGGGCGACGCCCTGCTCACCGTCATCAACGACATCCTCGACTTCTCCAAGATCGAGGCCGGGAAGATGGACCTTGAACTCGTCGACTTCGCTCTCGAACCGACGATTCAAGCGGCGGTCGAGGTGGTGGCGCTCCGGGCCGAGGCCAAGGGCCTCGAGGTCTCGACCGTCGTCGAGGCGGGAGCGCCGGCGAACGTGCGCGGCGACCCCGGTCGTCTACGCCAAGTCCTGCTCAACCTCCTGTCCAACGCCGTGAAGTTCACCGAGGCTGGGCGGGTGACAGTCCACGTCTCGTGTCTCGCCCACGACGACGAGACCGACGAAGTCACGATCGGCTTCGAAGTGTCCGACACGGGAATCGGCATCGCGCCCGCCGACCAGGAGCACCTCTTCGAGAGCTTCTCCCAAGCGGACGCCTCGACCACCCGCCGCTATGGGGGTACGGGGCTCGGCCTGGCCATCTCCAAGCAGCTCGTCGAGCTGATGCACGGATCGATGGGCGTGGACAGCGAGCTCGGGGAAGGCACGACCTTCTGGTTCACCGTGCGGTTGGCTCCGGCGACAGGCCCGCCGGCGACACCGGACGACAGCGGTGTCAGTCACGAGGCAAGCGCGTCGCCTGTCGGCCTGCGGATCCTCGTCGTCGAGGACAACGCCATCAACCAGCAGGTGGCGACTGGGATGCTTCAGCGACTGGGCTATGACGTTGACCTCGCCGGCAATGGGCTCGAGGCGCTGGCCGCGGTGTCGTCGACGGCTTACAGCGCCGTACTCATGGACTGCCAGATGCCGGACATGGACGGGTACGAAGCGACCGTCGAGATCCGCAGGCAAGAAGCGGGCGGGAGCCACGTGCCGATCATCGCCATGACCGCGTCGGCGATGTCAGGCGACGAGGAGCGCGCCCTTGCGTCGGGGATGGACGCCTACGTCACCAAGCCCGTGAAGCTCGGCGACCTGGGGCGCGTGCTGAAGCACTGGGTTGGACTCAGCGAGGACGACAAGCGCGATGCCGAGGACGGCAACGTCCTCGACCCGACGATGATCGCTGACTTGAAGAAGCTTCTCGGTGGTGGCCACCTGGAGCTCGAAGACATCGTCGAGCGATTCCTCGCCGTTGCTCCGGCGAAGCTCGACGCCGTCGGGAGTGCCGCGGCCTCGGGCGACGCCGACGCCGCCACGCGCGTCGCCCACGAATTGGCGGGCTCGAGCGCGACGCTCGGTGCGGTCGCCTTCGGAAAACGGTGCAGCTCGCTCGAGGGCTCGGCCCGGGCCGGCGACCTGGCCGCCATCGTCGAGTCGATCCCGGAAGTCCGACGTGAGTTCGAAGACGTGCGGGCCGCCCTGCGGGAAGCCTTCTCGACGGACGGTCAGTCCAGCCCGGTCGCGAAGTGGAACGACGAAATGGTCAAGCCCTCGCGCATGTAGAACCGGTGGGCGTCCGCCCGTTGGACGCCCGAGTCGAGGTCGAACACCTTGCAGCCCGCAGCCCGCGCCCGCCGCGCCAGCTCAGCCAGCAGCTCACGCCCCACGCCCTGGCTTCGCGCCGACTCGGTGGTGACGAGGTCGTCGACGTAGAGCTTCAGCAAGGCGCTCGTGTTGGCGACGATGCGCCAGCCGGCGGCCCCGACGCAGTGGCCGTCCAGGTAGGCGGCCGTGAATCGCAGGCCTTGCGAATGTCCCTGTTCGTACACGGCGGCGAAGGACGCCGCGGTCAGGTGAGGCCGAAGCTCGCGCAGGACCGGGAGGACGTCAGCTTCGAGGCGAGGGTCGCCGGGCTCCAGGTCGACCAGGGTCGTCATCGCCGGTCGATCGTAGGGGGCCATACGCTCGCCCGGTCCGTTCACGGGAGGTTGGCATGCCGCTCTTCGAGTTCGACGGGAAGGCGCCCCGGGTGCACCCCACGGCGTTCGTCGCCCCCACGGCGACGCTCGTCGGAGACGTGACCGTCGAAGAGGACGCCTCGGTCTGGTACGGCGCGGTTCTGCGCGCCGACTACTCGCCCGTCATCATCCGCGCCGGCGCCAACGTCCAGGACGGCTCCGTGCTGCACGGACCCCCGGGCATGCCGTGTGAGATCGGGCACCGCGCCACCGTCGCCCATCTGTGCGTCGTCCATGGGGCGACCGTCGGCGAAGAAGCCCTCGTCGCCAACGGCTGCACGGTGCTCGACGGCGCGCGTATCGGCGCACGCACGATGGTCGCCGCCCACTCGCTCGTCGCCGCCAATGCCGATATCCCCGACGAGGTCCTGGCGGCCGGCAGCCCGGCGGTCGTCAAGCGTCCGATCGCCGGTACCCCCGCCGAGTTCTGGGTACAAACCAACCCGTCGGCCTACGCCGACCTCGCCCAGCGCCACCGCCAGGTGCTGCGCCCGGTCGCGGAGGCGGGATGAGCGAGGACGAGCCCCGCGTCATCCGCCAGTGGCGGTTCCAACCGGCGGCGGGCGCCACCGAGGTCCTGCTGGTTCGTCACGGCGAGTCGGAGCCCGCCGTCGTCGGCCACTCCTTCGAGCTCTACAACGGGCAGAGCAACCCGGCGCTGGCGCCCGAAGGTGTCGCCGAAGCCGAGCGGGTGGGCGAGCGCCTGGCCGCCGAGCACATCGACGCCATCTACGTGAGCACCCTGCGACGCACCGCGCAGACGGCGGCGCCCCTCGCCCGCCGCGTCGGAATCAGCCCAATCGCCGACGACGACCTGCGTGAGATCTTCCTGGGGGAGTGGGAGGGCGGCGGCGCGTTCCGTCAGCGGGTCGCCGACCAGGACGAGCTGGCGGTGCGCATGTTCGAGGAACAGCGGTGGGACGTCATCCCCGGGGCCGAGCCGATGGACGCGTTCGGACGCCGGCTGCGCACTGCCGTGGAGCGCATCGCCGCGGCCCATCCTGACCAGCGCGTCGCCGTCTTCGGCCACGGCGCCATGATCGGCGAGATCCTCCGTCAGGCGACCGACTCGCGCCCGTTCGCCTTCATCGGTGCCGACAACGGGTCCATCTCTCACCTCGTCGTCACCGCCGATCGCTGGATCCTGCGCCGGTTCAACGACACCAGCCACCTCCAGCCGACGATGACCGCGGCGCCTGAACCGCTTACGTGAGTCCACGGCGGGCTTGACTCCGGACCTAGGTCCGGGCCGTACGGTCGAACCATGACACCAGCAACAGCAACGCCCCTGACCGATGCGACGTTCGACGAGGTCATCGCGGCATCGGATGGTGCGGTCCTCGTCGAGTTCTGGGCCGAATGGTGTGCGCCGTGCCGGGCGCTGACACCGGTCCTCGACAGCATCGTCGCCGAGAACAGCAGCCTCGTGCTCTACAAGGTCAACGCTGACGAGCAGCAGGCCGTGACAGCGCGGTTCGCG
>JAFASB010000278.1 GCA_019244985.1 Acidimicrobiia bacterium
GCACTGCAACGTCACCGTCGACAGCACACCGAGTGCGCCGAGACCCACGCGGCCGACGCTGAACACCTCCGGCTCCTCGTCAGCCGAACAACGCAGTACCGAACCGTCGCCGGTCACCAGCTCGAGGCCGACGACCTGGGTGGCGAGGCCGCCGAGACGCACCCCGGTGCCGTGCGTCGCCGTCGAGACTGCGCCCGAGATCGTCTGGTACTCGATGTCGCCGAGATTCGGGAGCGCCCAACCGAGCTCAGCCAGCCTGCGGTTGAGCGTCTGGATCGTGCACCCGGCCTGCACCGTGACCTGTAGCCGCTCGCGGTCTACCGACAGGATCTCGCCGTAGCGGTCGAGGACGACCCGCCGTCCGTAGGTGCACGCGATGTCGGTGAACGAGTGCCCCGAGCCGACCGCCTTCACCGTCTGGCCGCTCGCAGCTGCCGCTTTCACGATCGAGCAGAGCTCGCTCTCGTCACGCGGATGGTCGACGACCTCGGCCGCGCACGTCTGGTTGCGGCCCCAGTTGGTCCAAAGCTCGCCCATGAGCAGCGAGCCTAAAGCGGGGTTATTGTCCGCGCCCATGGCGGCTACCACACCACCCCCCGTACCCACGGCGAACGCCGTCGACCGGGTGCGCGCCGCGTACGCATCACGCAGCGAGTCCGACTACATCTTCTCGTTCTGGTCGTCGCTGGGCTGGACCCTGGTCACGTGCGGCCTCTACGGGTTCTACGTCTTCTATCAACTGGTGCGCCGCTCGCGCGACCACAACCGGCGGCGGTTGGAGCTGCTCGACGCGGCGACGGCCGCGGCGTGGGACCGGGCGCAGGCCGCCGGCCGCGCCGACGAGCTCCGCCCGCGCTTCGAGAGCATGGGTCTGCATCTCGGCGTCCTCCGCCAGATGACCACCGACTTCCGCGATCCTCTGATCTGGCTGGTTCTGCGCGTCGTCGCGAGCACCATCGTCGACGTCATCCTCTACATCCTCTTGGACGGCGACCTGGTGAAGCACGACGCCGCCGAACGCGCTGCTGAGGCGGAGCTCGCCGGGATCTACAGCGCCCTCGGCATGCAGCTGGCGACGCCGACCGGCGAGCCGAAGCAGGCCCACAACTACGTCGGGCGCATCATCGCCACGATCTTCAGTCTCGGCTTCTACTTCTTGTGGTGGACCTACAACGTCATGGACGACGCCAACCGCCACTTCGAGGAGAACTGGGTCTGGGAGGACAGCCTCCGCGCCGCCCTGGGCGGTTGACCCCGACAGAGCCGGAGGCGAAATCAGGGGCTAACCCGGTCTAACCCTTCGCCTGAAGGGCCTCGAGCAGCTTGGGGATGACCTTGTGCACGTCACCGACAATGCCGAGGTCGGCGATCGAGAAGATCGGCGCGTCCTTGTCCTTGTTGATGGCGATGATGTTCTTGGCGCCCTTCATGCCGACGAGGTGCTGCGTCGCCCCTGAGATGCCGGCCGCGATGTAGACGTTGGGCTTCACGACCTTGCCGGTCTGGCCGACCTGGTAGGCGTACGGCACCCAGCCGGCGTCGACGATCGCACGCGACGCGCCGGGCGCGCCCTTCAGCAGCTTGGCCAGCTGCTCGATCATCTCGTACTTCTCCGCCGACCCGAGGCCGCGGCCACCGGAGACCACGACCTCGGCCTCGTCGAGCTTCGGGCCGGTCGTCTCCTCGACGTGCCGGTCGAGCACCTTGGTCTGACCGGAAAGCCCGGTGTCGGGGACGTCGACCGCCACGACTTCGGCTGCGCCCCCGCCGCCCTCCTCGGCCGCGAACGACTTGGGCCGGAACAGGGCGAGGAACGGCCCGTCGCCGTCGAACGCGGTCTGGACGAGCGTGTTCCCGCCGAAGATGGCGTTCTGCACGGTCACCTTGTCGTCAGCGCTGACGTCGACGCCGTTGGTGAGCGCCGGGCGGTCGAGCTTCGCCGACAGGCGGCCGGCGACGTCGCGGCCGTCGTAGGTCTGGCCGAACATGATCAGGTCGGGCTTGTTGCCGCCCTCGATCTGGGCGGCCATCGCCGCCGCGACCGGCGCGCCCTGCAGCGCGTCACCCGCGTCTGCGGCGTACACCTTGGTGGCGCCGAACTTGCCGAGTTGCTCGGCAATGGTGTCGGCGTCGCCGCCCCCGTAGAACGCCTCTACGGTGCCGCCCAGCGCACGCGCTTTGGTCAAGAGCTCGAGGGTGATCGTGGCGACCTTCCCCTCGGAAGCCTCGGCGAAGACCCACGTTGTCGATACAGCCATGTGTGCAGTGACTCCTAGATGACTTTCAGTTGCTCGAGGAACTGGACGACACGCTCGTGGGCGTCGCCCTCGTCCTCGACGATCTCTCCGGCCTGGCGCTCTTCGGCGGGCGACACGTCCACGATCTCCTGGCGGGCGCCCTTCCAGCCGACCTCGTCCTCGGATAGGCCCAGGTCGGCGACCTTCACCTCGTCGACCGGCTTGTTCTTGGCGGCCATGATGCCCTTGAACGACGGGTACCTCGGCTCGACGACGCCGGCTGTGACGCTGACGATCGCCGGCAGCGGCGCCTCGACCTCGTCGTAGCCCTCCTCGGTCTGACGCTGGACCTTGGCGGTGCCGTCGGAGACCTCGATGTGCTTGGCGAAGGTGATCGACGGCCACCCGAGGATCTCCGCCAGCTGGGCGGGCAGGAGGCCCGTGTACCCGTCGGTGGACTCGGTGGCGGTCAGCACCAGATCGGGCTCGGCCCGCTTGATGGCGGCGGCCAGGACCTTGGCCGTGGCCAGCGAGTCGGTGCCCTGGAGGGCGGGGTCGCTGACGAGGATGGCCTTGGCCGCGCCCATGGCGAGGGCCGTGCGGAGCCCGCTGACCTCGCTGTTGGGGGCCATCGAGACCAGCGTCACCTCGCCGCCGCCGGCCTTGTCGGCCAGCTGGAGGCCCATCTCGACGCCATAGGCGTCGGAGTCGTCGAGGATCAGCTTGCCCTCGCGCTTGAGGGTCTTGGTGTTCGGATCCAGCTCGCCCGGCGCCGCCGGGTCCGGGATCTGCTTGGCGCAGACAACAACATTCATAAGGGTCTGCATTCTCGCTGACGTTGGCTCGCGGCCACCAACCCGGGCGGGGTAGCTTCCGCCCGGACAGAAAGGGGCTCGCACACACCCGTGGCCAACGACGCCGAAGTCCGGCTCTCCATCCCGGCCTCGCCGGAATTCCTACGCCTGGCCCGCCTGGCCGCGGCCGGGCTCGCGAGCCGCATGGGCTTCACCTACGACGAAGTCGAAGATCTTCGGATCGCCATCGACGAGCTGTGCTTCTCGCTCGTCGGCAACGGCGGCCGCCCGGGGACGATCGTCCTCCGCTACTGGATGCAGGACGACGGCCTGGCCGTGGAAGGCGTCGGCCAGTTCGACGACGGCATGGGCACCAGTCCGGCGCTCTCCCCACTGTCCCAGCAGATCCTGAAGGCCGTCGTCGACGAGCACGAGCTCACGATCGGCAAGGACGGACCCGAGTTCCGGCTCCTCAAGCGGCACGTCAACGGCTGAGCGCGCAGCATGTCGATGTCGGAGGACGAGCGAGACCAGCTCCGCAGGAAGTTCGAGGCGTATGCCGAGAACCGTGAGCCGAGAGTGCGCGACGAGCTGGTCACCGCCCACCTGGGCCTCGCCGAGTACCTGGCCCGCCGCTTCGCCAACCGTGGCGAGCCGCTCGACGACCTCGTGCAGGTGGCGTCGGTCGGCCTGCTGAAGGCCGTCGACCGCTTCGATCCCGGGCGCGGTCTCGAGTTCTCGACCTACGCCACGCCGACGATCGTCGGTGAGCTCAAGCGCCACTTCCGGGACAAGGGTTGGGCCGTACGCGTACCCCGCCGGGTCCAGGAGCTGCACCTGCGCCTCGGCAAGGTCGTCAGCACCCTGGCCCAGGACCTGGGGCGCTCGCCGACGATCGGCGAGATCGCCGAGCGGGCCGGTGCCTCCGAAGAAGAGGTCCTGGAGGCCATGGAAGCGGGGCGGGCCTATCGGTTCGCGTCGCTCGACGCCCCGGCGGCCGGAGACGACGACAACCAGAGCATGGCCAGCCAGCTCGGCGAGGACGATCCCCTCCTCGCCGGCATCGAGCACCGAGTCGCCCTGTCGCCACTCATTGCCGAGCTCCCGCGCCGCGAGCAACTGATCCTGCACCTTCGCTTCTTCGAGGGCCTCACGCAGTCGGAGATCGCCGGGCGCCTCGGGATCAGCCAGATGCACGTGTCGCGCCTACTGGCACGCAGCCTGGCCAAGCTGCGCGGGTCCGCAGAAGAGGATTGAAGCTCCTTCTCATCGTCAACACGTCGGCGTCCGCCGTCACGGCGCGCGCTCGGGTCGTCATCCGCAAGGCGCTGTCGGCCGACCACGACGTCACCACGAGCGAGACGTCGCGACGGGGCAACGCCACGCGCCTGGCCCAGGACGCAGCGGCCGCCGGCTACGACGCCGTGGTCGTGCTCGGCGGCGACGGCACGCTCAACGAGGCGGCCAACGGCCTGGCGGGCAGCACGACGGCGCTGGCCACGCTTCCGGGCGGGTCGACCAACGTCTTCGCCCGGACCCTGGGCATCGCCCAGGATCCCGTGGAGGCGACCGGCGAGCTGCTCTCGGCGTTGGCCCGGGGCTCGCTTCGACGGGTCGGCCTCGGGTCGGTGAACGGCCGCTACTTCCTGTTCCACGTCGGCATGGGGTTCGACGCCGCCGTGGTGTCCCAGGTCGAACGCCGGGCCGCCCTCAAGCGCTACGCCGGCCACCCCCTGTTCGTCTGGGCCGCCTTTTCGACGTGGTTCCGCCACTACGACCGGTCCCGACCCCGGCTGCGGGTCGAGATCCCGGGCCGGCCGCCCGTCGACGACGCCTACATGGCGATCTGCATGAACTCGAATCCCTACACGTACCTGGGCAACATTCCCCTGAACCTGGCGCCCGACGCCGACCTCGACCGCGGTCTGGTGATGGCGACATTCAGGAGCCTGGAGATGGTCCCGCTCCTCGGCAACGTGGCCTCGGTCCTGCGCAGCGGCAGCCACTTCCGCCGCCACCGGACGGTCGACTACCGGCCCGATCTGACCGAGGTGACGGTCGTCGGCCACGGGCCGTTCCCCTACCAGGTCGACGGCGACTACCTCGGCGACGTCGAGCGTCTGCGCTTCCGCCACGAGCCCGACGCCCTCACCGTGGTGGCACCATAGAGAGCGATCCCTGACGCGGCGTCAGAATCGGTGACGTCGGTCACACTTTACGCTTGAGAATCTCGGCACAAACTGCTTGCCACAGTGAGCAGGGCAGGGTTACGCTCACCGATGTCGAATCCCATTCACCGCTCCAACACGCGGGCGTGAGGATTTGTGAACGCATTCACGAACCAGGAGGTACCGTGGCCCTGACTTGGAGCCACACCTACGGGTGGGACATCGAGGACTGGCGCGACCGGTCGGCGTGCCGGGACACGGACCCGGACCTGTTCTTCCCCGTCGGCACCACCGGGCCGGCCATCGAGCAGATCGAGGCGGCCAAGGCCGTGTGCCGGGCCTGCGAAGTCCAGAGTGCCTGCCTCGAGTTCGCGCTGGCCACCAACCAGGAAGCCGGCGTGTGGGGTGGCACCTCCGAGGAGGAGCGCCGCAAGCTCCGCAAGTCCTGGCTCTCCCGCCAGGCCCGCCGCACCGCTTAATTCTCGACTGTCACCCGGTCACTGTCGCCGGGTGGACCGGGATGCGGAGCTCGACGACTGTTCCCTTTCCGCTGTCGCGCGAGTCCATCGAGATCACGCCGCTCATCTCGCTGTCGACGAGCGCGGCGACGATCGTGAGCCCCAGGCTGCTGTTGGTGTCGAGGGAGAACCCGGGCGGGAGTCCGACGCCGTCGTCCTCGACCCGCACGCACAGCTCGACCCCGTCGTTCTCGAGAGCGATGCGGATGTGGCCGCCGGGGTGGTCGTCGGGGAAGGCATGCTCGACGGCATTCTGGAGGAGCTCGCTGACGACGAGCGCCAGCGGCGTGGCCACCTCGGCCCGGAGCTCGCCGGCGTCGCCGACGACCGTGAACTCGACGGCGTGGTCGGGCGCGATCAGACCCTCCTCTGCCATCCGCGTGAGCTGGCGCAGGATCTCGCCGAACTCCAGCTCTTCCCCCGCGGCGCGCGACAGCGTCTCGTGCACGAGGGCGATCGACCGGATGCGGCGCACCGACTCCTCGACGGCGGTCTTGGCCTCGGCGTTGTCCATGCGCCGGCCCTGGATCCGCAGCAGCGACGAGATCGTCTGCAGG
>JAFASB010000253.1 GCA_019244985.1 Acidimicrobiia bacterium
ACGCTCGTCACGATGCACGACTTCTGGTGGTTCTGCGCCCGGCAGTTCCTCGTCGACCGCGAGTTCCAGCCGTGCTGCATCGTCGTCGACGCAGGAGTGTGCGAATGCCAGGTCTCCAGGACCTGGCTCGAACAACGCAACCGCTACCTCTCAGCGGCGCTGGCCGACGTCGACTACGTGCTCGCGCCGTCCCGCAGTGCTGCGGACGTCCTGGCCGCCAACGGCGTGCCGCGATCGGTTCTGTTCGTCGACGAGAACGGACTGCAGCCGCAATCGGTGAGGGCGCTCGACGAGCGGGCCGGCGAGCACGACGGGGTCGTGTTCCTCTACGCCGGAGGATCGAACCGCATGAAGGGCGTCCACATCTTGTTCGACGCCGCCAGATTGCTCGACACCGAACACCGGCCGGCCAGGCCCTGGCGGGTCGACGCGTACGGCGTGAGCGACTTCGTCGCCGAGACCGGGACGCAGCCACCGCGCGGCATCTCCATCCACGATTCGTTCTCCCCCGACGAAGTCGATGGCGTGTACGCGCAAGCGGACGTTCTGATCGTTCCGTCGGTCATGCGCGAGTCGCACTCGCTGGTCACTCGCGAGGCTCTGGTTCGGGGAATCCCGGTTGTCACCACGGACTGCCTCGGACCCGAGGAGGTCGTCGCCCACGACGTGAAAGGCTTGATCGTTCCCGCCGCCGATCCCGAGGCACTGGCGGCCGCAATGGCACGGCTTGTGGACGACCCCGATGTCGTCGAGCACCTGCGGGCGGGATGCCAGGCAACGCCGGGCATGCGGAGCGTGGAAGCTCAGGTGCAGTCGCTCGAGATGACGTATGGGCGTCTGTTGGCGAGGCGCGCGCCGTTGCGGTCGAGCCCCGAACGCGCAATCCGAAGAGTGCTGTTCGTGGCCGGCATCGACGGCGCGCCCCTCCGCTACCGGGCTCGCCTGCCCGCCGAGGCGCTCTCCCTCATGGGCATCGACGCCGATATCCGGTACTACCGCGACCCCGATCTCCTGACGCTGGTCGATGCCGCCGATGCCGTCGTCTTCTACCGCGTCCCGGCGACCGTCGAGGTGATGAACGTCCTCGAGCAGGTGCGCGCGCGGGGCAAGCCTTCAATCTTTGACGTCGACGATCTGATCTTCGACGCGGATCTGGCCGCCGAGATTCCGGCGCTCCAACTGCTGCCGGCCGACGAAGCCTCACTGTGGCTCGAAGGCGTTCGGCGATACCGCACCACGATGGAAATGTGTGACGCCTTCGTCGGCAGCACCGTGCCGCTCTGCCGTCATGCCTCAAAGGTGACCGGAATGCACGCCGAGCACTTTCCCAATGGCGTCGGACTCGTGCTTTCGCGGATCTCCGACCAGGCCCTGGGCCTTCCGCGCCAATCGGGGCCGGCGAGGATCGGCTACTTCAGCGGCACCGACACACACACGCTCGACTGGCGCCACATCGAGCCCGCTCTGGTGGACGTGCTCACTCGCCACCGAGGCGTCGAGCTGTGGCTCGGTGGGCTGATCCCCGACACGCCCGCGCTCGCGCCGTTCGGGGCACGCGTCGTGCGCCTCCCGATGCTTCCGTGGACGGTGCTGCCAAGCGTCCTGCGAGACGTCGACGTCAATCTGGCGCCTCTCGAACCGCGAAACGTCTTCAACGAGTCGAAGAGCGCGATCAAGTGGCTCGAGGCGGCGCTGACGGCGACCCCGACCATTGCGTCACCGACGGCGCCGTTCTGCGAGGCCATCGAAGACGGACACAACGGTTTGCTGGCCGACACCACCGAAGACTGGGCGCGCCAACTCGACTGGTTGGTCTCCGACGAGCGCGCCCGCGCCCGACTCGGGCGGCGGGCCCGTCGCGACGCGCTGCTTCGGTGGTCGCCGCACCTCCAAGCGGCGCGCTACATCGAGGTTCTGCAGGCCGGCTTCGAGGCAGCCGCCGGAGGCGCCGCCCGCCGGGCCCCCCGTCACGCTCCGCTCGTGCTTGACGAGCCACCGTTGCCGGCACCCCACCGCTTCGAGCCATACGACTCGGTGCAACCGGCAACCACCAGGGCGTACTCGACACCCAAGCGCCTGGCGACGCTCGCCAGGCGGGGAATGATGTCGCTGCGCTCGGAAGGACCCGCGGCCACGGCGCGCAGGACGGCGGTGTTCGCCCACCGCCAGTACGAGCAGCGAGTCCGGCGTCAAGGGTGACGGGGCGCCAGTGGCTGTCACCGGTGCCGTTGATCGTGGGCGGGTTCGCTGCCCTGTTGCTCGCCTGGGTGTTCGCAAATCCGCCCGCAACTGCGCCTGACGAGGACACCCACTATGTCAAGGCCGTGGCGACCGCCTACGGACAGGACACGGGGGCACGCGCACCGGCTCCGCCGGTCGGCGCATCCTTACGCCAGCGCTTCGACGCCGACGTAGGTCGGCGCTACTCGGTGCCGGCCCGCCTGGCCCCCGATCCACGTTGGCGGTGCAACGGCGGGGGCGCCTCCGCCGCCTGCCTCCGAGCGCCGATCTCGAGCTCACCGACGCCGGACAAGCGCGTCCCTGCCACGTCGCATGTCGGCCAATACCTACCGGCCCCCTACCTCCCGGTTGGCGTCGCTGCGCGGATTGCCGGCTCGTTACCCGGCGCGCTCTATGGCAGCCGCATCGCGGGCGCTGCGATGTGCCTGGGATTGATCGCCCTCGCGCTGGCCGTCGCTGCACCGGGCCCGATGCGGGCCGCCGTCGTCGTCGCCCTCACGCCCATGGTTGTGTTCCTGGCGTCGGCGGTGAGCACGAGCGGGCTCGAGATCGCTGCGGCCATAGCGTCGACTACTGCGCTCTGCGCGGTCCTCGATCGGCGGCGATCACGCCTGGCGTGGACCACACTCGCCATCGCGGGCGTCGCCTTGATGCTGGCGCGAGCGTTCGGGCCGCTGTACCTGGCAGTCGGCGCCACGGTCGCGGTTGTCATCTTGGGCTACCGCGGGACCGTCGCCGTCGCCCTCGGCGCGCGCCGTCGTGAGGTTTTCGTCGTCGGACTGCTCCTCGCCTCCGCGCTCGTGGCTCTCGTGTGGGACGTCGTTTTCCTTCCCCACGAGCACGCCGGCTTCGGCGCAGCCGGCCGGTACGTCGGACAGGCCTTCAGGGACGTCGGCAAAGAATTGAACGAGTCCATCGGGGTGTTCGGTTACCTCAACGTCCGGATGCCGACAGTCGCCAGCCGTGTGGGTGAACTGGCGGTGGGGACCGTCATCGCCGTCGGCCTCGTGTTGGCGAACGCCCGCCAACGGGTCGTCATCGTCGGCGGCATCATCCTCACAATCGGGCTTGGCATCGCACTTGACATCACGACCCAGCTGCCCCTCGCCTTCCAGACGCAAGGGCGCTACGTGATGCCGATCCTGATGTCGACGGTCGTGTTCGCGGGATGGGC
>JAFASB010000393.1 GCA_019244985.1 Acidimicrobiia bacterium
CGGCCAAGGGTCTGGGGCTGATCATGGGAATCGGCATACCTCTAGCCTGAGCGGCTCATGGAGCGCGCGCTGCTGGCCGTCGGCATCGCCGTCGTCGTTGCCGTCGTTGCCGTGCTGCTCGAGCGTCGCCGGCCCGAGCCGCCGAGCCAGCGGAAGTGGGCCGTGCCCGCGCAGCTCGACCGCGCCGACTTCGAGCGGCCGGGCGCCCCGTGGCTCGTCGCCGTGTTCTCCTCGGCGACGTGCGAGTCGTGTCGGACGGCCATCGCACGAGCCGCGGCGGTCGCCAGCGGGGACGTCGTCGTCCAGGACGTCGAGTTCACCGCTCGCCGAGACCTTCACGAGCGCTACAACATCGAAACCGTGCCGATGCTCGTCGTCGCCGACCGCCAGGGCGTCGTCCGCGCTCACTTCATCGGCACCCCGGCCGAAGGCGAAGTAGAGGAAGCCTTCGCCGAGCTGACCGCTAGGTAGCGCTCGCCGAGCAAGCTCTGCTTGCGAGCGCGAAGTGTTAGCGCTCGCGCCAGGCGGGTCTTGGGGAGTCCGGGAGGTCCCGGGTGTCGGCTTTGTCGTTCGCCTGCGTGGGCGTGCGCGGCCGGATAGGGGTGGGGATGCCGGCGGCTTGGTCGACGAGGCGTCCGACCTCGGCGCCGTCGACGGTCTCCTCTTCGAGCAGCGCGCGGGCGACGGCGTCGAGCCCGGCCCGGTGCTTGCGCAGCGCCTCGCGGGCCCGGTCCTCCTGCTCGCGCAGGATGCGCTCGACCTCCTCGTCGATGACCCGTGCCGTCTCGTCGCTGTAGTCGCGGCTGTGCATCAGGTCCTCGCCGAGGAACACCATTCCCTGGGCGCCCCACGCCATGGGCCCAACCCGGCTGCTCATGCCCCACTCGCGGACCATCTTGCGGGCCAGCTCGGTACAGCCGACCAGGTCGTTGTTGGCGCCTGTGGAGATCGTGCCGAACACGAGCTCTTCGGCGATGCGGCCGCCGAGGCGGACGACCAACGAATCTTCGATGTAGGGCCGCTGGTAGATGTGGCGCTCTTCGAGCGGAAGCTGCTGGGTGACGCCCAGCGCCATCCCCGTCGGCAGGATCGTCACCTTGTGCACGGGGTCGGCGTGCTCCATCACGTAGGCGAGCACGGCGTGGCCGCCCTCGTGGAAGGCGATGACCTCTTTCTCCTCGTCGGAGAGCGCCATGGATTCGCGGCGCTGGCCCATCAGCACGCGGTCGCGCGCGTCGTCGAAATCCTTCTCGTGGACCTCGTGCTCGCCCCGGCGCACGGCGTACAGCGCCGCCTCGTTGACCAGGTTGGCCAGGTCGGCGCCGCTCATGCCGGGCGTACCGCGTGCGGTGATCTCGAGGTCGACGTCGGACGACAGGCGCTTGTCCTTGCAGTGGACCCTGAGGATCTCGAGGCGCTCCTCGGCCTCGGGCAGCGGGACGACGATCTGGCGGTCGAAGCGGCCGGGGCGAAGCAGGGCGGGGTCGAGGATGTCTGGCCGGTTTGTGGCCGCCATCATCACGATGCCCTCGGTGGTCTCGAAGCCGTCCATCTCCGAGAGCATCTGGTTCAGCGTCTGTTCTCGCTCGTCGTGGCCGCCGCCGAGGCCGGCGCCGCGCTTGCGGCCGATGGAGTCGATCTCGTCGACGAAGATGATGCAGGGGGCCTGCTTGCGTGCCGTCTGGAAAAGGTCCCGGACGCGCGCCGCGCCGACACCGACGAACATCTCCATGAAGTCCGAGCCGGTGATCGACATGAACGGCACGCCGGCCTCACCGGCAACGGCTCGGGCGATCAGCGTCTTGCCCGTGCCCGGCGGCCCGACGAGCAGCACGCCCTTGGGGATGCGGGCGCCGATGTCCCGGAACTTGCCCGGCTGCTTGAGGAAGTCGACGACCTCGGTGATCTCCTGTTTGACGCCCGTGTAGCCGGCCACGTCGTTGAAGGTCGTCTTCGGCTTCTCGGTGGAGTACGTCTTGGCGCGCGACCGGCCGATCGACATCAATCCGGTGATCTGTCCCTGGGCGCGCCGGCTCATCCAGATCCAGAAACCGACGAGCAAGAGGATCGGTAGCAGCCACACCAGGGCCTGGCCGAGGATGTTCGAGCTCGGCGAGTGGAATGTGACCTTGACGCCCTTGTCCTTGAGGAGCTGCAGGTCCTTGTCGGGCACGGGGTTGGGTGCCGTCGTGGTGAAGCTCTTGCCGTCCTTGAACTCGCCGTTGATCTTGGACGTGTGGCTATCGGCGTAGACGTCGATCTGCTTGACCTGGCTGGCGTTGACCTGGTCGAGGAAGCCGGGGATGTACTGGATCTGGTTGGACTTGCCGCCGCCGAGCAGGCTCGACAGCAGGAAGGCGATCAGCACCATGCCGATCAGCGCCCACACAATCGGCCGCGACCAGCTGGAGGGCCCGGTGGGCATTGTGGGCGGTCTGCCCCGGCCGGGCTGCTGCGGGCGCTGGGGCTCGGGGCTCACGCCCGCAATGCTACGTGGTGGGGCCCTCAATGAAACCTTCACTTCTCGGTATCCGCGTCATACGAAATGACGGCGGATAGCGTTTGAGGCATGCACGGCTCCCGCCAATGCGTCCGTCCCGGTTGTGGAGCGATCGCGGAGGCCACGCTGACGTACCACTACGCGAGTCGTACGGCGTGGCTTGACGACCTCGAAGGCGACCCCGACCCGTCGGCCTACGAGCTCTGCGCCCAGCACGCCGCCCGGACCACCGTTCCCGTCGGCTGGAACCGCGAGGATCGGCGCGCGTCCGGCGCCCCGTTGCCGCAACCCCTCCCCACGGCGCAGGAACTGCTCGACATCCCCCTCGCCGTTTAACGGCTCCCCACCCTCCGTATCGTGGGGTGGGATGGAGGTCGAGCACGTCGGTGAGCGCGCACCGCGGTGGGGGCTCGGCGACGCAGCTCTCGGCCTGCTCGTCGGCTGGGTGGCGACCGCCGTCGTCCTCGCCGTCTGGGCGGGGGCGGACGGCACGACCGGCAAGAACCCGTCGCTCGGCGCGCTGGCGGCCAGCGAGGCCGCGCTCTGGCTGGGCCTGCTCGGCGCCCCCATACTCGCCAGCAGGACGAAGGGCGCGGGCGATCTGGCTCGCGACTTCGGGTTCTCCTTCCGGTGGACCGACCCGCTGGTCGGCGTGCCGATCGGGGTCGCGTGCCAGCTGCTGCTGGTCCCGCTGATCTATCTGCCACTGCAGCAGTTCATCAGCAAGCACGACCTCGAGGCGCCCGTCCGCCAGGTCACCAGCACCGCCCACGGGGCGAGCTACTTCATCCTCACGCTGGTCGTGGTCGTCGGCGCTCCCGTCGTGGAGGAGCTGTTCTTCCGGGGGCTCGTGCTGCGGTCGCTGCAGCGTCGCTTCGGTGACCGCTGGGCGGTGGCCGGCTCGGCCGTCGTCTTCGGGCTCGCCCACTTCGAGCCCCTCCAGCTGCCGGCGCTCGTCGCTCTGGGCGTGATCCTGGGGATGCTGGCGGTGACGACGAAGCGTCTTGGCCCGTCGATCTTCACCCACGCCGGGTTCAACCTGGTCACGATGATCGCCCTCTGGGCGCAGCGTTAAAGCCCCGAGCCAGATCTGCCGATACCACACCTGGAGGGTCAGTCGGAACGGGAAGAGGGGTTGCTGCGATGACGTGTCCGAATTGCCGAGGTGCTCGGCTCGTGCAGATCGATCTCACGCTCAAGGAGCGCAAGGTCACCATGCACTCCTGCTCCAAGTGCGACACCCGCTGGTGGGACAACGAGGGCGAGCGCCTCGCCCTCACCAACGTCCTGGAGATGGCCACCGTCAGGCGGTAGCTATTCCGCGTTCGCAAGCAAAGCGAGGCGGGGCGATTCAGTTCCTCGCGCCGAGAGTGTCACCATGGGGGCCGCCATGGCCGCTGCCCCGACGACACTCGTTGCTCCGGCGCCCGCGCGCCGCATCAGCCTCAAGCGCTTCCGCAGGCGGCCGTCGACGGCGACGGCGATCACCGGCGTCGTCATCTTCCTGTCGTGCCTCTACATCTTCTGGCAGCTGCGGCCCGACCTGCTGTTCCGGGAGACGCTGCCGGCGGGCGGCGACATGGGCGCCCATGTGTGGGGGCCGAACTATTTACGCCACCACCTGCTCACCCACGGGCGCATCACGGGATGGACGCCTGACTGGTACGCCGGCTTTCCGTTCCTGACCTTCTACTTCCCGCTGCCGAGCCTGCTCATCGCGCTGAGCAGCTTCGTCATCCCCTACGACATCGCCTTCAAGCTGGTGTCGGTGTCGGGGCTGCTCGCCCTCCCCGTCGCGGCCTATCTCTTCGGGCGCCTGTCAGGCGTGCGCTTCCCCGGGCCCGCGCTGCTCGGCGTCGCCATGGTGCCGTTCGTCTTCGACCGGGCGTGGACGATCTACGGCGGCAACATCGCCTCGACGCTCGCCGGTGAGTTCTCCTTCACCATCAGCCTGTGCTTCGGGTTGGTGTTCCTCGGGATGCTCGCGAGGGGACTCGACACCGGCAAGGGTCGAGCGCTCACCGCCGCGTTGTTGGCGGCGACGGCGCTGTCGCACGTCCTGCCGACGGTGTTCGTGCTCGTCGGCGCAGTCGTCTTCTACCTCGTCGGCCCGCTGCGGGGGCCCCGCGGCCGGGCGCGCCTCAAGTACATGGCGACGGTAATGCCGGTCGGCGGCCTCCTCGCCGGCTTCTGGGCCGTGACGGTCCTGTTCCGCACGCCGTACGCCACCGACATGGGTTGGGAGAAGCTCACCCAGTACACCGACAACCTGTTCGGCAAGCCGCCGCTGTGGGTGCTGCTGCTCGCGGGCGTCGGCGCTCTTTCGTCGATCATCTACGCCCGCCGTACGGGCATCGCCGTGCTCGCGCTTGGCGCCGTGTTCGCCGGCATCTTCCGCTTCGAGCCCCAGGCCCGCCTGTGGAACGCCCGGTGGCTGCCGTTCTGGTACCTGTGCCTGTACCTCCTCGCCGCCCTGGCCGTCGCCGAGCTGGCCGCCGCCATCGGCACGCTCCTGGCGCGCGATCCGGATCGGCCCTGGCGTGTCCCGGGGCTCATAGCCCCGGCTCTGGCGGCGATCGCCGCGCTCGTCGTCACCGGCATCCCGCTGCGGAACCAGGCCTCGGCCAACCACAGCCTCGGCCTGTGGAGCCTGATCCCGCTGCCGTCGTCGAAGGACCAGAGCTTCATCCCGTCGTGGGTGGCGTGGAACTACACGGGCTACGAGGGCAAGCCGGCGTGGCCTGAGTACCACTCGGTCGTGCAGACGATGTCGAAGCTGCCGTGCGGGCGCGCCCACTGGGAGTACGAGTCGAACCTCGACCGCTACGGCACGCCGATGGCGCTCATGCTGCTGCCGTACTGGACGAACGGCTGCATCGACTCGATGGAGGGCCTGTACTTCGAGTCGTCCGCAACGACGCCGTACCACTTCCTCAACGCCGCCCTGCTGTCGAAGGCTCCCTCGAATCCCGAGCGCGACCTCCCCTACAAGAGCCTCGACGTCGCGAGTGGTGTGAAGCACCTGCAGCTGATGGGCGTCCGGTACTACATGGCGTTCTCACAGGACGCCCTCGCCCAAGCCCACGCCGACCCCGACCTGCGACTGGTCGCGACGTCGAAGCCGTGGGAGATCTTCGAGGTCGCCAACTCGGAGATCGCCACCGGCCTCAAGGATCAGCCCGCCGTCGTGAAGAACGCGCCGAAGGGTGGCGCAGCGTGGATGAACCTCGGCGTCAACTGGTACGACCAGGACCCGTCGACGTGGGACGTGCCGATCGCCGCTACCGGTCCGTCCGGTTGGCAGCGCATCAGCGTGACCAGCGATCCCGGATCACTGCAGAGGAACGGCACTGCCAAGGTCGTCGGGACCGGGCTCCAGATCCAGCCGCCGCTTCGGATACCCGTGCGTCAGGCGACCGTGAGCCACATCAAGATGTCCGACGACTCGATCTCCTTCGACGTCGACAAGCCCGGTTCGCCGATGTTGGTGAAGGCGTCGTACTTCCCGAACTGGCAGGCCTCGGGCGCGAAGGGTCCGTACCGCGTGGCGCCCAACCAGATGGTGGTCGTGCCCACATCGCGCCACGTGACCCTGCACTACGGCTACACGGTCGCCGACCGCCTCGGTTACGCGCTCACGCTGCTCGGCATTGTCGCTTTCATCGCCCTCGCCCGGCGCGGCCCGATGCCGATGCCGCCGGGCGACGACGGCGGCGAGCAACTCTCGCTCTTCGACGATCCGCTCGACTTCTGGGGCGACGGGCCGAGCGCGGCCGGCAACGGCGAGCTGCTGTTGCCCCGACCCGGTTAGCCGTCCCGCCAGAGAACGACGCGCATCCGCGCCAATCCCACCAGGCTGCGCGCCGCCCGCTTGGCGATCGGCGTGCGTGACGGGCGCGTCTCGGTGACCTCGACGGGCAGGTCGACGACGCGCAGGCCCGCCCGTTCGGCACGAATGACGAGCTCGGTGTCGAACAGGTCGGTGCGAAACCTGCAGTGCTCGGCGAGCGTCCGTACCGCTTCACGGCGCATGGCCTTCATGCCGTGGGTGTCGGATACCGAGAGACCGAATCCGACGTGCAAGATCGTCGTGAACCCCAGGGTCACCACCTTGCGGGGCCAGGCCCGGTTGTCGACCGACCCCTCCTGGCACTTGCTGCCGACCACGATCGCCGGGCGGTCGGC
>JAFASB010000281.1 GCA_019244985.1 Acidimicrobiia bacterium
GAAGCCCATGGCCTCGGTGTAGAAGGCGTGGGTGGCGGCGGAGTCACGGGTGGCGAAGGCGGTGTGGTGGAACATCGCTCCCAGCTTCCCACGCCCGGTACGGTCGCCGCTACGAAGGGATCGCCTGTCGTGCGCGGCGTCGTCGCCGGCCTCGTTGTGGGCGTCGCCGCCGCGGTGGCCGTGGCGGTGACCGCCGGGGAGGACGCGAAGCGCGTCGGCGCTCCCGCGGCCAAGCCCGATGCGGCCGAGCGCTACATCGCCGACTGGCGACGGAGTCAGCTCGGGACGTGGAAGGTCGTGCTCCACTGGCAACGGATCGTGGGCAGCAGCCGGCTCGACGACGAGATCCGCACCGCCCAGCGTCCCCCCGACCGCTTGTCGGTAGCCCTCGGCTCCGTCGACGCCCGCCGCGGTGACCGCCGGCTGTCCTGCGCCGCCGATGCCGACGGCCACCTGCACTGCCGGGACGCCGGCGCCGCCCCGCCCTACGACCAGGACGTCGACGCGAACGAAGCGGTGCTGCGGGGTCAGCTCCTCGGCCCAAACCGCCTCTACGAGGTCACGGCCACATCGGCTCACTGCTACGACCTGCGCCTGCGCTTCACCTATCCGGTGCCGCCGTACGGACGGCGCGCCCGCTTCTGCTTCGACGAGGCGACCGGAGCGCCGACCCTCCGTGACATCGATCGCGTCGAGGGGCGCGACGTCCAAGAGGCGACGTCGGTCTCGGGCGAGGTGACCGAGGCGGATCTGGCGCCGCCGCCAGCTGCGGGCGGCTGACCCGCGGCAAGAACGCCGGGGCGGGCGGAAGCCGAGTGAAGGGGTTCCAACGCCCTGCGAGGACGCTGGAGCTTCGGCTGCTGTCGGAGGGTCCCGGCCTCCACCCTGTCCCGGTCACGGCGAGCTGGGGATCTCGCCGCACTCACAATCTCGTCACGCTCCGGCCTCGAGTTGAGGGAATTCTCACTGAGGGTGGTCGAGAATCCGCCCTACCCTGCCGGCATGCGTCCTGGTTGGGGGGTTTCCGTCAGTTCGGATGAGCACCGTGCTCGCTGACAACACGCTGTTCCTCGGGAGCAACCTGCTGGCCTGGCTGTTGCTCGCCCTCGGCGGGGCCATGGCCGTCGGCAATGTTCTCGCCCTCCTGCGGCCGCCGGAGAACACCAAGAAGGGCGACCTGGCGCGGGCGCCCGTGGGGCGCAGCGTCCTCTTCATCGGGGTCGGCGCCCTGGCCGCGATCTGGGCGATCGCCAGCCTGACCCGTTAGGCCTTCGGGGCTCCCGGGTTCTGCTCGCGCATGGCGGCCAGCAGGTAGTCGCCGACTGACTGGCCGATGGCGGTCAGCTGGTCCTTGCTGAGGTCGATGGGCGCGCCCTTCTTGGTGACGGGGAGGCGCCGGCGGATCCGCGCCAGCTCGTCGACGACGCGGGCCAGGGCGTGTTCCATGCGCGCTTCGTAGCGCTCGAACTCGGTGGTGAGCGCCGCTTCCATCGACGAGCGCAGCTCCGACGACACGACCTCGCTCAGCGCCGCCAGCTGATCGGTGAGGGCGCTGAGGACCGCGGCGAGGGCATCGGGGATCGACGGGGGGGCCGACGCCAGCCGGGCCAGCTGCTCGGCCACGGGTGAGACGGCGCCGAGCTGCTCGATCGACGTCAGCAGTCCGGCGGCCACCGCGTTGAGGCTGCCGGCCGTTTCCTGCAATGACTCGACGGCGCCCGTCAGCCCCTCCAGCGACCCGCCCGCCGACCCCTCGACGAGCTCGTTGGCCGCCCGTTCGATCTCTTCTCTGACGGTTTCCCCCGCCCGCCCGGCTGCCGACCGCAGACGGCTGACGTCGTCCTGGAGGCGCTCGGTCTCCTCCTCGACGCCGCGTACGAGCTCGCGCAGCCGTTCGCGGAGCTCGACGTCGTCGTCCGCGTCGGAGGTCGAGATGGCAGATGCGGGCCCGAGCCGGCTTCGGCTCGTGGCGAGGATCCGCCGGCGGGCTGCTTCAGCTTCTTCTTCGAGCGTGAGCCGGGCGCGCTGGACCTTCAGCTCGGTGCGCCCTGGGTCGTCGTCGATGAAGGTGGGCGCCGGGTCGCCTTCAGGGATGTCGTCGGTATCCGACATCGGCGATGGCTAAGAGGGAGAGCCGCCGGTGCCGCCGCTGATCTCAGACGCGCCGGCGAGGGGACTGTCGACCGCACGGAGGACCGACTCGACGGCGGCCATCCGCTCCCGCAGCTCGAGATTGGCCTCCTTGAGCTCCTGGTGGCGGGCCTGGGCCTCGGTGATCAGCCGGTCGGCGTCGCGCTGGGCCTGGTCCCGGATGCGCTCGGCCTCGGCCTCGGCCTGGACCCGTGAGTTGTTGGCGGCCTCGTTGGCCTGCAGGCGGGTGACCTCGGCCTCCTGCACGGCGCGCTCGGCGCGGCGGTTGGCCTGCTCGAGGCTCTCGGTGGCCTCCTGGCGCGCCTGGTCGATGATGTTCTGCGCCTCTTCCTGCGCCCGCTGGAGGTTGGCATTGGCCTCGGCGACGAGCTGGTCGGCTTCCCGCTCAGCGCTGGCCACGAGCTCACGGGCCCGCTCCTCGGCGCTGTTGATGAGGCGCTGGGCCTCGTCCTCGGATTCCCGCCGTGTCGAATCGGCGATGTCCTCGGCTTCACGCCGAATGCGGGCGGCCGAGTCGCCGGCGGTGCGCAGCAGCGTCGCCAGCTGGGCGCCGACGGTCTCGTACGGGTCGGCGGCCGGGGCCGGGGCCGGCGCGGGAGCCGGCGTCGGCGCCACCTCGACGGGCTTCGGCACGGGCTGCGGCTGCGGCTGGGGAGGGGGCGGCGCGGGCGCGCTCTGAGACGCGGCGCGTGAGAGCGCGGCGTTCAGGCGCCGCACCTCGTCGGCGACCTGGCGCAGGAACTCGTCGACCACGCTGCGCTCGTAGCCCCGCACTGCTGCGGGGAACTGCTTATTCTCGATCTCCTCTGGCGAGAGCGCCACCATCTCCCTCCCGGGCTGCGAGGCGCGAAGCGTACAGCGCGCGTCAGGACAGAGCGGACCCCGCGAGGATGTCGGACGCCTGGGTCATGGCCTCCAGGCCCCGCTCGAAGACGAAGCCTACGAGTACACCGGGCCCCTCGCGCTCGTAGGACTCGAGGCTTTGGAGGTAGGCGAGGCGGCTACGGGGCGTCACGACCAGGGGCACGCCGACGGTGCGGTACAGCGGCAGGGACGCCATGGCGCGGGCCGTCCGGCCGTTGCCGTCGGCGAAGGGATGGATGGCGTCGACGGCGTAGAGCAGGTACGCGGCCTGGACGACAGGGTGGGCGGCGCCGAGCGCCTGGCTCGACGCTTCCTTGGTCAGGCGCTCGACCTCGGCGGGCACGCGTGCGGGCGGCGCGTACAGGCGCTTGCGGCCGTCGCGCAGCACGCCGTAGTTCTCGAAGGTCTTGTACTCGCCTCGGGGCACGTGTTCGAGGTTGATCTGGTCGCCGTACTGCACGGGGTACTGCTCGTGGGCGGCCACCAGCTCCTCGTGTGTCCGCAGCAGCAGTTCCTCGGACACCGTGGCGCCTGCGGTGGCGGCACCGACGACGAGCGCGTGGGCTCTGACCTCGGCCTCGTACATGGCCTGCACGCCCGGCAGCCCCTTCGTGGCCCACGCCTGGCGCCAGGACGCTTCCGTGCCCACGACGTCGAGGTCACTCTCGTCGGCGTGGTTGGCGGCGTCGACCGTGGCACTGCGCAGCACGACTTGCCGGGCGCGGTCCCACGTTTCAGGAGGGGCCTGGGCGCGCCGGCGCTGCAGACGCGTGGCGACGTCTTCCCATCGGCGCTCGAGGACGGCCACACGTGGCCAGTCCGAGAACGAGGCGAACGGCCGGTACCGCGCGTCGGGCGGTCGTCGTTCGGCCCGTACCACGGCGGTCGACGCTACCGGAGGCTCTACGCGTCTGGAGCGGGCGACGAGAATCGAACTCGCGT
>JAFASB010000117.1 GCA_019244985.1 Acidimicrobiia bacterium
TTGAGCGCCGCGTAGCCACGCGACGCGAACGAGACGTTGTTCCACCCGGACTTGTTGGCGTCCGACGACGACGCTGTGGGCGACTCCCAATCCGTCTTGGAGTTCCCCCATCCGTGGGCGAAGGCGGCGAGCGGCGCGGGGCACGAGGCGCCACCGCCGGGAAGGGTGACGTCCACGTCGAGCGGCAGGCCGTCCCACGAGGCGACGTGACCCGACCACATCGTCAAGCCGTTGGCGAGCGCGTGAGGATGCAGCCCGAGGGCGGTCAGCGCCGGGCCTGCGGAACCGCAGGGTTGAGCGGCCTGCGTCGGCGCGGCGGCGAGGACACCTGCCGGCCCGGCCACCAGAGCGGCGACGACCAGCAGACGACAGACTCGCTTGTGCACACAAGGGGATTCGGCTCAGGCGTCGAACTTCCCTCCCTAGAGCCGCCATGCACCTCAACGCTCCCCCGCACATCCGCTGTCCGGCGTGCCGCCGGATGGTCTCGTTCGACTTCGTCCAGATCGTCGGCGAGCTGGCCCTGCTCGACTGCCCGTACTGCTCGGGCGTGCGCGTCGACAAGGCCCTCGAACAGGTCCTGGCCCGCAACTAGCGCAGTTCCCAGACCGCGTCAGCGCCGGAGCAGGTCCTTGGCGATGTGGGTCATCTGGATCTCGTTCGTGCCCGCGTAGATCTCGAGGACCTTCGCGTCGCGCGCCAACTGCTCGACCTGGTACTCGGACATGTAGCCGTTGCCCCCGAACAGCTGCACGGCCTCGAGCGTGACCTCGACCGCCGCGTGCGACGAGTACAGCTTCATCGCTGATGCCTCCGCCAGCGTGGGCTGGCGACCGTGGGAGAGCTTCTCGATGTAGCGGAACAGCAGGTTCTCGACGTTGAGGCGGGCGACCTCCATGCGGGCCAACTTCTCCTGCACGAGCTGGAACTCACCGATCGGCTGGCCGAACTGCACACGTTCCTTGGCGTAGTCGACGCACAGCTCGAGGCAGCGCTCGATCATGCCGAGGGCCATGGCGGCGACGCCCGAGCGCTCGATGGAGAACGTGGCCTTGGCGTCCTCACGCCCACCACCACTGACCTCCTCGGTCTCACCGAGCAGGCGGTCGCGGCCGACGCGCACATCGGTGAGGAAGAGCTGCCCCGTCGGCGAGGAGTGCAGGCCCATCTTCCGCAGCGGCTTGGACTGCTCGAAGCCTGGCATGCCGCGGTCGAGCACGAAGTGGAGGATCTTGCGCTCGGCGGGCGGGTTGCCCTCGTCCAGCTTGCAGATGAACACGACGGTGTCGGCAAACGGTCCGTTGGTGATGAACGTCTTCGACCCGTTGAGCACGTACTCGTCGCCGTCGCGGCGGGCCGTCGACATCATCGAACCGAAGGCGTCGGATCCCGAGTTGGGCTCGGTGATCGCCCACGCTCCGATCTTCTCCAGCGTGAGCAGATCGAGGGCCCAGCGCTCCTGCTGGGCGCGCGTGCCCTTGCTCATGATCGCAGCGGCTGTGAGACCGACCGAGACGCCGAGGGCGGTGACCATCCCCGGCGAGTGGCGGCACAGCTCGATGATCGGGATCATCGGCATGGCGATCGTGTTGGCGCGGGCGTGCGGGTCCGCGACCTCGTCGTCGCCGCCGAGGAGGTTGCCCCCACCGCCGCCCTCGGCGCGGTCGAGACGGCGCTTGAACTGCTCGCGCGCCATCACGTCGAGGCCGAACGTCCTGTAGAGCTTGCGCAGCACGTCGTAGGGCGGCGTATCGCCGAACTCGAAGTCGTCACGGCGAGGGGCGATCTCGCTCTCGACGAACTGGCGGACGGTGTCGCGGATCATCCGCTGCTCTTCGGTCCACTCGAACATACGGCCGACGCTAACCCGCCCGAGCTACTCGACAAATGCCCCAAAACCGACCAGACTGTTCGGTGCGGGCCGGCGGAGCAGACCGTCGGCCGGCAGTCTGGGGAGACAGAGAGAATGGCAGTGCTGGGGGACGTCCCTGCCGAGGAACGGGCCGGGACCGGTTGGGTCGACGAAGGCCTCGTCACGGGCGTCGATCCGCTACGCCAGAGCGAGCGGCGCCTGCGGTCGCTCGTCGAGAGCGCCCACGATCTGCTCCTGATCGCCGACGCTCAGGGGCGGCCGCTGTACATCAGTCCGTCGGTCCGACGAATCGTCGGCCCGCACCCCGAGCGCATCCTCGGCAACCTGAGCGCCGAGATCCACCACCCCGATGACGTCGAGCGCCGCGCCGCGGCCTTCCGGAAGGTCGTCCGGGAGGGCGGGCGCACCGAGGTCGAGTTCCGCGTCCGGAGCACCGACGGGTCCTGGCACTGGCTCGAGGTCACGATGACCAACCTGCTGCACGACCCCGACGTCGAAGGCGTGGTCCTCGCCGGCCGCGACGTGACCGAGCGCAAGCTCGCCGAAGAAGCCGTTCGCGTCAACGAAGAGCGGTGGCGCGCACTCCTGCGCAACTCGAGCGACGTCATCAACGTCCTCGGCGCCGACGGCCGCCTTACGTACGTGTCGTCGAGCGCCGAGCACTTTCTCGGATACACGGCCGACGAGCTCCTCGACCGCGAGGCCCTCGACATCGTCCATCCCGACGACCTCGAGGGCGCCCAGACCATCCTGGCCGGCCTCCTCGACACCGAACTTCCCGTCGGACCGGTCGAGATCCGCGTGCGGCGCGCCGACGGCACCTACGTGTGGGTGGAAGCCTTCGCGACCAACAAGTTCGATGACCCGGCTGTCGGCGGCATCATCATCAACGCCCGCGACATCACCGAGCGCCGCGCCGCACAGGAGATTCTCCGCCACCAGGCGCGCACCGACGGGCTCACCGGCCTCGGCAACCGGTTCATGCTGCTCGACGAGCTGGCGGCCGCCCTCGAGCGCAGCGAGCGCAGCGGTCAGCTCACCGGTGTCTTCTTCCTCGACCTCGACCACTTCAAGCTCGTCAACGACAGCCTGGGCCACGC
>JAFASB010000200.1 GCA_019244985.1 Acidimicrobiia bacterium
CCGCTGGACGTCGGCGTTGACCCGGGCCACGTGGGGCGTCGGCGTCTTGAACGGCAGCAGCTGTTCGGCGGCGTCGAACCCACCGCGGCGCACGACCTCGACGTGCACCATGTGCTGCGGCTCGTCGGGCGTCTGCCAGGGCGGCACGACAAGCGCATAGGCGAGCGCGAGCACCGCGAACAGCAGCAGCGGCCACAGCGGGCCCGCGACGCGGCGGCCGCCCCAGCGCTTCAGCGCCAGCCATGCGCCCGGCACGATGGCGAGCAGGACCATCAGGGCGACGGCGAGGACCACCCCTTCGCCGGCGGCGCTCCCTCTCCATGGCCAGAACGGCCCCGGTACCCCGGTCACGACCGGCGTCCTAGCTCAAGGACGCAGCGCAGGCGCGGCACCCTCGGAGGGGACAAGCCGGGCGCCGAGCAAGCCAAACAGAGCCAACGCCCCGGCGGCGACGCCCAC
Organism: Acidimicrobiia bacterium; assembly: GCA_019244985.1. GTDB lineage: Bacteria > Actinomycetota > Acidimicrobiia > Acidimicrobiales > AC-14 > CADDZP01. The sequence goes on from JAFASB010000200.1 coordinate 460, forward strand.
GACCAGGAGCCACGGCCACCACCCGCCCCACGGGCTCCACGCCGGGCGGCGGAAGAACAGCTTCCCGCCATGTTTGCCCACCGCGAAGTCCCTGCTGTTCTGGTACCAGGCCTCGACGTGCACGGCAGCCGCGATCAAGGCGAAGGCAAGCACGAGGCCCCGCTGCGCGACGGCCGACGTCCGGCCGCTGCGGCTGAGGACCTCGGCGGCCACGATCGGAATGGCGACGGCGAGGGGGAGCACGTAGCGGCCCTGGACGTTTCCGAACCCGGTCGCCTTTTCGATCTGCTCAACCACCACAGTCGTGACGACTCCGCCCGCGAGCAGGCCAATGACGAGAACGGCCGAGCTCCGCCGTCCGAAGACGAGCGCGCCGAGGACGAGGGCAACGGCCATGAGGCCCCACCCCACGTACGCCGGTTGTGGCATGTGAACGGTAAGGGATGCGAACACGCCGACGGTCTCGTGGAGCACTCGCGGGAGCGCGCCCAGCCCTCTCGTCCAGTGGCTCAACGTCACAGGATGCTCGCCCCCTGGTTGGAAGGCCATCTCCCACCCCAGGTTGAGAACGACTGCGGCCGCGATCAGGGTTGTAGCGATCGCGGCCGTGCGCCCGCCCTCCCGGAGGCGTCGCCAGGCCGGCCGCGGCCCACCGGAGAGCCAGACGAACAGCACGACTGCAGCGGCCACCCAGAGGGGACTGAGCGGTCGTGCCGACCCGAGCACCACACCGCCCACCGCCAGCACCGCCCACGCCCGGCCGCGCGCGGCGCCCGACGGGGCTCCAGGCTCGACTGCCCTCGTAAGCACCATGACGGACGCGAAGACGCAGAGGGCGGCCGCCGTCTCGGGACCGCTCGCAGACGGCGTGGCCGCGAGGAAGATCGCCATGGGCGTCACCGCTCCGAGCAGGCCTACGAGCTGGAACGCGCTCCGTTCCCACAGCAGCCACGCGGCCGCACCGATGAGGACGAGCGACAGGAGCGCGTTGGCGAGCCGGGCGAGGATCAGCGCCGTCCGAGTCGTGTGCACGGGCAGGGTCGCCAGGCCGGGGAGGATGTAGAGCGCTGGTTGGTAGGTGCCGACGTAGGTGATCTGTCGCGTTGGCCGGGCGGGTGCCGGCGGCGGGTGGGTGAGGCATGCGGCAGAGACGACCGGGTTGGACGGGACGCACGCGAAGGGAGAAGGAGCGAGTCCGCCCGCGATCGGAAATACGCGGCTCGTCCGGTGGATCCACACCGCGGCCGGGTTTCCGGCCTCGGACGCGGCGAGCGGTGGCGGCGGGCTGCCCCTGAGGTGTCCCCGCCCGGCGGCGACGGCCTTGACGTAGTGCGCGCCCTCGTCAGGCGCCGCCCCGGGGGGGTCGGTGACCGCCCAAGCAATGGCGAACAGGGCGTAGGAGGCGAGGAGCAAACCGATCGCCGCGGTCCGGTAGCGGGGGTTCGCCGTCGACACGGGGCCGTGAGCCTACAGAGGCGGTACCGCGAGGCCCCTTGTAGCGTGCCCGCGGTGCCCACCAGCGCGCCCGGCCGTCAGCCGTCCGTCGCCGTCATCGTCGTGAACTTCAATGGTGTCGACTTTCTGGGCCCGTGCCTCGACTCGATCGCCGCCCTCGACTACCCGGCCGAGTTGGTCGAAACGATCGTCGTCGACAACGGATCCGTCGACGGCTCGCTGGAGCTTCTCGAGGAGCGCTACCCGTGGGTCCGGGTGCTCCCGCAATCGCACAACCTTGGGTTCGCGCCCGCGGTGAACGTGGCCGCCAACGCGACCGAGGCCGAGTGCATCGCCCTGGTGAACAACGACATGCGCGTCGAGCCCGGGTGGTTGGGCGGACTCGTATCCGAATATGACCCAGATCGTGGCGTCGTCTGCGTGGGCGGCGTCATCCTGTCTTGGGACGGGAGCGCGGTCGACTTCGTCGAGGGTTTCGTGAACTTCTCGGGGATGGGCGACCAGCCGGCCTTCGGCCGTCCCGTCGACGAGGTCGACACGACGACACCGCGGGACCTGTTGTTCGCGTGTGGCAGTTCCCTGTTGGCGAGCCGAGACGTGTTCCTCGACATCGGCGGGTTCGACGACTCGTACTTCGCGTACTACGAGGACGTCGATCTCGGCTGGCGGCTCTGGCTGGCCGGCTACGACGTCCGCATGGCGCCGCAGAGTCGCTCGTTCCACCTTCACCGGGGGACGTCGTCCAGATTCCCCGAACATCAGCGGCTGACTCTCCTCGAGCGCAACGCGTTGCGCACGATCATCAAGAACTACGACGATCGCCATCTGCGCGAAGTCCTCGGGGCGTCACTGCTGCTGTACATGAAGCGAGCCGCGATCAGGGCCGAACTCGACAGCGCCGCGTACGCGATCGGCGGAGATGCCGGCCCCGAAGAGACCGTCCCCCGTGCCGCGCTTGCCAGTCTGGAGGCGGCCGCAGAGGTGATCGAGACCCTCGACGACCTCCTCCGCCGGCGCGCCGAAGTACAGGCGACGCGTAAGCGAAGCGATGCTGAGCTCATCGAACGCTTCGGGGGG
>JAFASB010000323.1 GCA_019244985.1 Acidimicrobiia bacterium
GCGCTGGACGACCCCGACATCCGTGACCGCATCGCACGCGTGTACACCCAGCTCGAGTTCACCCGGCTGCTGAACGCCCGGGCGCTGTCGAAGGTGCTCAAGGGCGACAAGACGTGGCCCGAGGTCCAGCTGGCCAAGCTGCAGTGGAGCTACCTCTCCCAGACGCTCGCCGAGCTGGCCGTCGACCTGCTCGGTCCGCAGGGCCTCATGGGCAGAGGTGGGCCCGACGCCATCGACAGCGGCCGGTGGGCCCGGAACTATCCGTGGCAGCGCTTCACCTCGATCGGCGCCGGCGCCACCGAGGTGCAGAAGAACATCATCGCCGACCGGGCGATCCAGCTCCCCAAGAAGTAACGCTCACGGGTTGAAGTTGAACGGCGGGTACTCGTCGCGCAGGAGTAGGGCGTACGACTCCACGCGCACTTCCCACCGCATCACACCTACGCCGAAGTCGTAGAGCGACCGTGGGTACGAGCCGGTGATGAGAATGGCGAACCACGCGATGACTGACGTGACGAACCATGCGATCAGCAGGAAGACGAGCACGATCAGATGGGGGATCACGTACAGGAAGCGGAAGAACACCGACAGCTTGTTGCGCTCGGTGTCTTCCGGGAACGTCACCTCGTAGGAGATCGGGTACGGCTCGTCGCCGAACGGTGGGTAATCGTCACGGAACAGCGCCATGTACGCCCCCACCCGGACTCGCCAACGCATGTAGTACGTGCCGAAGTCCCACAGCCCACGCGGGTGACGAGAGGCGAAGATGATGGCGAACCACGTCACGAGCGCGATGACTCCGGCCGCCGAACTCAGCCCGCCGCCACCGATGCCCCCACCATTGCCGTAGCGCTGGAAGGCGAAGATGCCGCCGCCGACGATCAAAAGCTGGGGCACGGCGAGGATGAGCCGGAAGAGCGTCGTCACCCGGTTCCGATCGGTCAGCTGCCGGTCGACGTCGAACGCAATCGAATACGTCGGCGGCGGTGTCCCGGGGACGATGTCAGCCATGGCCCAGCCTCCTCTTGACCAGCCGATCTTCTCCAGGAAGCTTCTCACCGAGCGGACGGTGGATTCAGGATTTGTCGACGGCGACCAGATGGTTCAGCGGCGCAGTAGCCACTCGAGGTTGTCCGAGTAGAGAGCGGGGGCGGCGTCGGGCTGCAACGTGCACATGCGCGTGTAGTCGTCGAGCGGCTGGGCCAGGCCCTCGGCGTGGGGGAAGTCCGAGCAGAACATGAACAGATCGCCGGCCTGGCCGATGAGCTTGTCGGGACGCTCGTAGCCGAAGGCGGCGACGCGCACCTGACGGCTGACATACTCGCTGGGCTTGAGCTCCATCTTGGTCAACGGCTCACCGTTGAAGCGTGCGTGGAAGGCGAAGCCGCCGTCGAGCATCAGGAGATACATCGGCACCCAGACCGCCGACAGCTCCATGATGCCGAGGCGCAGGTCGGGATGGCGGGCGAAGACGCCGTGGATGGCGAGGTCGGCGAGGGCAAGGGCCGGCGCAGTCCAGAGGAACACCGACGAGAGCACGGGTGCGACGTCGTCGGGGTCGTCGTCCTCGTACCACTCGTCGTGGAACGGGTGCGGGAAGGCCGAGACGTGGAAGACGGGCGTGACGCCGTGGCGGATAAAGGCTTCCCACGCCCGGTCGAGATCGGGGTGGCTGAGCGGCTTCCCGTCGACAAGAGCGGGAGCGATCATTGCCAGCCGGATGCCCCCGGCGTCCAATGCGGTGAGTTGTTGCTCGAGCCAGTCGAGGTCACGGAGGCTGAGGTGGGCGACGGGGTGGAGACGGCCCTTGCCCTCGGCGGCCATGTCGAGGGTCCAGCGGTTCCAGGCGCCCATGTTGACCTTGGTCGCCTCCAGATCGTGCTCGATCGGGCGCTCCCAGAGGAGGCCGTAGTTGGGGAAGACGACCGTCTCGTCGATCCCGAAGCGGTCGAGGTCGGCGACGCGGGCCGCCGGGTCCCAGAAGGCCCGCGGCAGCAGGTCGTCGTAGGAGGCCTCGGCCTTCTCACCCGCCCGCACCTTGGCGCGGTACTCCCCCATCTTGTCGACGTCGCCCGGGTGGTGGACCTCGGCCAGGCCGATCCGCCGGTCGCCGAACATGAGCCAGGCGTGGCCGAGGTCGTCGTCGGCGATGCGGAGCGTCTTGTCGCGGTCGGCGGGGTCGGCGTAGTCCGACCACAGCGTCCGTGACTCGTACAGGTGCGTGTCGGAGTCGATGACCGGCATGAACCCATTCTGCCGTGACATGACGCCAGTGTCAGACTCGGCTCGGACGCCGGAGTCTGTCAACCGCGGCTCTGAGGGGGACCTGGCGTCCGTTGCGTCGCTCGCGCCCTCGCCTCTCGTCTGTTCTGGCGGTCGTAGGTGTCGCTATATGTCGCCCAGGACCGCCAGTTGATTGACACCCACGAACTGGCGGTCGTAGGTGTCGCTATATGTCGCCCAGGACCGCCAGAATGCCGCAGCGTCCTCGGGCACCCCGACCCCCTTCGAAGCAGAGTTGTCAGCCTTTAAGAGATGCCGACCGAGTCCGCGAATCGACGCAAGCCGTCCACGGCCTCGGGCGAACGTCGCCACGGGGAGATGAGCAGCCGGTGGACGCCGGCGGCCTCGAAGGCCGCGACGTCGTCGGGCGACTGCACGTCGCCGCCAACGACGATCTCGAGCGGCGGACCGTCGCCCCGGAGGTCGGCGAGCTTCTTGATCGGTTCGACCACGGACTCGGGTGTGTGATCGAGGCCGATCCAGCCGTCGCCGAAACGGGCGGTGCGGCGGAGAGCACCGGCTGACTCGCCGCCGACGAGCACCGGGGGGTGGGGCTTCTGCACGGGCTTGGGTTCGAACATCACGGGACCGAAGTCGAAGAACTCGCCGTGGTGTTCGACGACCTCGTCGGTCCACAGGCGTTTGCAGACGTCGATGGCCTCGTCGACGCGGCGGCCCCGCGTGTGGAAGTCGAGCCCGACGGCGTCCCACTCGCTCTCGAGCCAGCTGGCGCCGATGCCGAACAGAAACCGGCCGCCGGACACGATGTCGACCGTCTGCACGCCGCGGGCGGCGATGAACGGGTGGCGGAGACCGAGGTTGTAGACGTGGGTGCCGAGCTTCACGCGGGACGTGCGCCCCGCAAGGAACGACAGGTACGAGAAGCAGTCGAACACGGGAGTCGACGGAGGCACCGGCGGATGGTCCTCGCCGGCGAACGGCGAACGGCTCATCTCGACCGGAAACACGAGGTGTTCGGGAAGCCACACCGACTCGAAGCCGAGGCGTTCGGCTTCGTCCACGACGTCGACGAAGAACGCCGGGTTCAACCGTCCGAGGGCGACACCGAACTTCAAGGCGCCCAGCTCCCGTCGGCCAGCTGGTGCCACCCACCCGACGCCCACGTGCCGCCGTCGACGTGGACCGTCGTGCCGGTGACGAAACGGGACGCGGCGCCCGCGAGGAACACGGCTGCGCCCGCGCAATCGTCGACGTGACCGGGAACGCCGATGGGCGCCTTGGTCATCGAATCTCCTTCCAATGGACCGACGCCCGGCGTCGGAATGAGATCGGGAGCGATGCAGTTGACCCGGATTCCCATCGTCCCCAGCTCCAGAGCAAGTGACCGGCTGAGCTGGGCAACCGCCGCCTTCTGGGCGGCGTAGACGGCGAACTGCGGCGCTGCCCGGTGGGCCTCGACCGACGTGAAGTTGATGATCGAACCACCGCCGGTCATCAGCGGCACGAAGGCTCGGATGAACAGCGTCACGCTGTCGAAGTTCTCTCGCACCAACGCGCTCTGGCCCTTGGCGTTCACGGCCATGAAGTCGCTGCGGAACCCGCCGCCGGCGTTGTTCACCAACACGTCGACGCGTCCGAATCGCTCGCGCACGGCGGAAGCAAAGGCCTCGACCTGGTCGGACTCACGGACATCGAGCTCACCCGTCATCGCCGCGCGGCCCGCGCCTTCCACCTCCGCGGCGGCCGAGCCGAGGTTCTCGACATCGCGATCGCACAGGGCAACATCGGCACCGAAGCGGGCGAACGTCACGGCGATCGCCCGCCCGATACCGACGGCTGCACCGGTGACGACCGCGACGCGGTCGGTCAGCAACAGATCGTCGGGAGCGAGCGGCATGGGCGGCGGAACCGTACACTCCGGCGCCGAGATGAAGCTTGGGATCATCACCCCCGTCGTGCTCAAGCGGCCGCACGGGCATGCGCCCTGGGAGGACGACGCCGGCATCGACGAGATCGCCCTCGTGGCGGAAGCGGCCGACGCGCTCGGCTACCAC
>JAFASB010000347.1 GCA_019244985.1 Acidimicrobiia bacterium
AGAGCGGTGATCAACGGCTTCGCGACGCCGTTGGAGGATCCCGCCTTCACCAGACCGACCCCGACCGCCGCCAGGCTGGCGGACTCGGCGCACAGCAACAGCAGATCAGCCACCGTTCGGGAACTGTCCTCGCGCGTGGCGACGTCAGCGGTGTCCGTTGCGTTCAGCGTCCAGAGGCTCGAGATCGTCCAGCCTGCGAACACCAGGCCCACCATCGCCCATCCGCCGAGCACGGCGACCTGCCACGGTGCCAGCGCCATCGCGACGGCAAAGACGATCACCCCGCAGACCACGGCAACTGCCAGGCGGGTACGCGTCAAAGCGAAGCGCACCTCGGTCGACGCATTCGCGGTCGTTACCATTCTGAGAGGACCTATGCCCGTTCGGCGTACGGTGCATGCGCAAATGAACGTCCTCGCCCCTGAGTTCTGGATCGACCCCTACCCGGCGTTCGCCGACTTCCGCGTCGAGGCACCCGTGCTGTGGCACGACGAGTGCGGTCTGTGGACGATCGCTCGCCACGACGACGTGATGCGGATCTCCAGGGACCCGTCCACCTTCTGCTCGGGCCGCGGCGTCCTCCCGTCGGATCGTCAGCGCGAGGTCGACCCGGCGGCGTCGATCCTGTTCCTCGACCCGCCCGACCACCACCGCCATCGCAAGCTGGTGAGCCCGGCGTTCACGCCGCGCCGGATCTCGGCGCTGGAGGACCGGGTGCGTCAGTTGGCGAAGGAGCTCCTCGACCAGGTGACGCCCGGCGGGGCCGTCGACTTCGCCCCGGCCGTCGCCGAGCCGCTGCCGATGCTGGTGATCGCCGACATGCTCGGGGTCCCCGCCTCCGACCGCGAACAGTTCAAGGTGTGGTCCGACGCCATGATCGAGGCGGCGACCGAGCCGACGGAGGCCACGTACGCCCTGGCCTTCGAGCTGTGGCAGTACTTCGAGAAGATCATCGAGCAGCGCCGCGTCGACCCGGCCGACGACCTCATCTCGGTCATCGCCCACGCCGAGGTCGGCGACGTTCCCCTCACCGACGCAGAGCTCAACGGGTTCTGCATGACGCTCCTCGTGGCTGGGAACGAGACGACCCGGAACCTGATCACGGGTGGCGTGGAGGCCCTCGCCCAGCGTCCCGACCAGCTGCAGCGCCTGGTGGACGACCGCTCGCTGATCCCCACCGCGGTCGAGGAGATGCTGCGGTGGGTCACGCCGGTGATGAACTTCGCCCGTACCGCGACCCAAGACGTCGAGCTACGTGGCGAGCGCATCGCCGAGGGCCAGATGGTGTTCATGCTCTACGGCGCCGCCAACCGTGACCCCGAGGTCTTCGGGCCGTCGGCCGACACGTTCGACGTCAGCCGCAACCCGAACCCGCACGTGGCGTTCGGCTTCGGCGAGCACTTCTGCATGGGCGCCAGCCTGGCCCGCCTCGAGGCGCGTGTGCTCCTCGACGAGTTCCTGCAGCGGTACTCGAAGGTGGAGCTAGCGGGAGATCCCGAGAGGCTCCGGTCGAGCCTCATGCGCGGGCTCGTCCACCTGCCCGTCACGCTCAACTGACGCCGTCGTCCCCTGGGCCCGCGCCCGGGCGCGCGGCGAGATGGCGGCCCAGTACACGGCGGTGATCGCCGCCGCGGGAAACCAGATGAGGAACGCCGAGCCGCCGATGCTGTCGGCGCCCACTGCGATGGCGATGACGGCGATGTGAAAGACCTGCACGTGCCAGGTGAGCAGCCCTGGCAAGTGCGGATGGCGGACGAGACCGCCCTTCACCTCGCGGTCGGGCTCGCCTCGCGTGAGAACGAACAGGAGGCTGAGAAGGACCAGGGCCGTCAGTCCGAAGCCGACCTGGCTCCCGAGCGGCAGGCCGAACCAGAAACCGGGGCCCCGGTAGTGGAAGACGTCACCCAGATAGAACTGGTCGCCGAGCCGGCTTCCGGGGTCGACGACCCACAGCGCCCACACCGCGAGCATCCAGCCGAGCAGGAACTCCATCCACCAATAGGGGGCCCGCGTCCGCCACGGCCCGGACGCGAGCAGCCGGCCTGCCGCGAAGGCGAAGTACCCCATGAACGCGTAGCTCAGGGGTACGAACAGCGGGACGTCGACGATCCACACCTCCTTGCCGCGCAGCGCGGGGTTGAAGGTGTACGTCGTGTACGGAAAGCCGGTGTGCACCGACAGGTTCTCGAACAGGGCGCCCACGCAAAAGGCGAGCACGCCGTAGAGCAGCGTCTTGCGCCACCCCAGATGGCGGACGGCGAAGAACAAGAACGCGAGGCCGAAGATGGTGACATACCACCGATGGAAGATCGTCCCCGCGATCGCGTGCATCAGCGGTCCATTCTGCTACCCGCGGCGGCGTTCGGGCCCGGGCTCACCGTCGACCATCGCGTCCTCGGGGTGCTCGGGATGCTCGCGGCGCTCGACGTCGGCAAACACCTGGCGCAGCGCCTGCAGCGGCGCTTCGTCGCCGGGGAAGGTAAGGGCCTGGCGGGCGACGTCGGTGTCGTTGACCGCGGCACCGCGTTGGGCAAGGAAGGCAGCGACGCGAGTCGCGAGACGCTCGGTGAAGACGTTCGCTCCCTCGGACGCCGTCTCGGGGAGCACGACCGCGATGCGGTGGCGGTCGCCGTCGTGGGCATGCACGGCACGGTCGACCGTGCGCACGCTGTCAGCGAGGAGATCGCCGAGCTGACGCAGGGTGCCGCGCCGCCGGCGACGGCCCAGGGCATGGAGCGGCGCGGCCGGGAAGTCCACAGCGCTCACCGAAAACAGCGTCTGGTACCGCCGGGCCCGCGACATCTCGAGGTCGGTGTCCTGCAGGAAGTACCGGGCATTGAACAGGCCGGTCTCGTCGTCGATCTGGTCGTAGAGATCGAGCTTGTTCAGTGAGCCACGCAGCTGCTGGTTCGCCAGCCCGCCGATGGCCCCGAAGGCGAAGAAGGCAACGGCCCGGGAGAAGATCAGGCTGGTGAAGCGACCGGCGCCGATCGCCTCGATGGCCGGCCAGCGCAGGGCCACGTAGCCGGCGGTCGCCAGGGCGGCGACGATCAGGCCACCCTTCCAGTCGGTGAAGACGAAAGCGACAAAGATCGGGATGAAGAAGAGGATGGCGGCGACCTCGGCCGTCTCCACCCGGCGCACGTAACTGACGCCTGCGGTGATGGCCAGCAGCGCAAGGCCACCGACCAACATGAGGATGCGGACCTGGTTGTAACCGAGGCCCCGCGGGGGCCGTGCCGTCGCTGCGGCTGCGCCTGTCCCGTAACCGCCTTCACTCATCCCACTTCAATGTACGGTACGAGTGCGTGATCCCGTCGGTTCTGCGCTCACGGATGGCGCTCATCGCTCTGTTGGGCGCCTTCCTGATCCCGATCCTGCTGTCGTCGCTGCAGGGCCTGACTCACGTGCTCACGTGTCAGCAGAAGACCGACGTGCCGTTCACGGTCGAGCTGCCACCACACGGCCAGCCCACGATCTCCAGCTCGGCGGTGATCACCCGCCAGCAGGCCGCCGGCCTGTGCGGTGGCCTCCGGCTCGACATGCGGGTCGGCCAGGAGAGCGCCACCAAGGTGAAGATCATCCTGCCCATCG
>JAFASB010000151.1 GCA_019244985.1 Acidimicrobiia bacterium
CGACGCGGCCGGTCCCGATCCTCCTGGGCGGTCACGCCGAAGCGGCGCTGAAGCGAGCAGCTCGCCTCGGCGACGGCTGGATGCACGGCGGGGGTGACCCCGGCAACCTCCCCGGCCTGCTCGCCCGGCTCAACGACCTACGCGGCGAGTACGGCCGCGAGAACGAGCCGTTCGAGGTCCACGCCATCTCCATGGACGCCTACACCGTCGACGGGATCCGACGACTCGAAGAAGAGGGGGTCACCGACGCCATCGTGGGCTTCCGCTACCCCTACAGCGAAGGGCCCGACACCGAGGCGCTGCAGACCAAGCTCGACAACCTCCGCCGCTTCGCTGACGACGTCATCGCCAAGGTCAACGGCTAACCACCTCGTTACGCGAGCGCCTTCTTCAGGACCTCGCCGGCGGCGGTGACGTCGTCGGCGTCGTTCGCGAGGGGCAGGTTGAAGATCAGTTCCTGGGCACCGGCGTCGACCAGGGCCCGGAGCTGTTCGGCGACCGAGTCGGTGTCACCGAACGTCGCCGCTTCGCGGGCCCATTCCTCGCCCATGGCGCCGGCGATGCCCTCGCGCAGCTGCTCCGCTTCGTCGGCGGAGCGGGCCAGGAACAGTGAGCCCAGGCGCGTGACCTGGATGTCGGACGGATCGCGCCCGACGTCGGCGCAGTGGTTGTGGAGGATCTCGACGTTCTTGCGAAGGGTCTCGGGAGAACCGAACACGTTGCAGATATCGGCGTACTTGGCCACTGCGCGCAGCGTGCGCTTCGGTCCGCTGCCGCCGATCATGATCTTCGGCCCTCCGGGCTGGACCGGACGGGGAATGTTCCGGGCTTCCTTGATGCGGTAGTAGCGGCCCTCGAACGTCGGGCGCTCTTCGGTGAACATCAACCGGCAGATCTGCACGGCTTCCTCGAGGCGGTCCATGCGTTCTTTGACCGGCGGGAAGTCGACGCCGAGGCCCTCGTGTTCGACGTCGTACCAGGCGGCGCCGATGCCGAGCACGGCGCGGCCAGAGGAGATGATGTCGAGCGTCGTCACCTCCTTGGCGAGCAGGGACGGGTTGCGGTAGGTCACGCCGGTGACGAGCGTGCCGAGGGTGACCTTGCTGGTGCGCGCCGCCAACGCGCCGAGCAGCGTGTAGCCCTCGAGCATCTTGTCGTCGGGCCCGCCCAGCCCCGGCAGTTGGTAGAAGTGGTCCATCACCCACAACGACGTGAAGCCGCTGTCGTCGGCGGCGGAGGCCATGGCCGCCACGTGCTCGAACAGGCGATCGTCGGGCACCGGGAACGTGAACTTCGGCAGCTGCAATCCGTAGGTGGTCATCAGCCGCGGACCATAGCCCCGCGTGTGGCGATCTTCACAGAGGATTCCCGGGGTCGGTGCAGAAGAAGAGACCGTGAGCCTGCTGCGGCTCGAGGGGGTCCGGAAGGGTTTCCGAAGGGGGCGGGAGGAGGTCCTCGCCCTCGACGGGGTCGATCTCAGTATCGACGCGGGTGGCTTCACTGCGCTCGTCGGTCCGAGCGGCTCGGGCAAGTCGACGCTGCTGCACCTGGCGGGCGGGCTCGACAAGCCCGATGCCGGGCGCATCCTGCTCGAAGACCGGGACCTGTCGACACTTTCGGCGGGGGAACGGGCCCAGCTTCGGCGGCGCCGGGTTGGCTTCGTCTTTCAGTTCTTCCACCTGATCCCGACTCTGACCGTCACCGAGAACGTCGAGCTGCCGCTGGTGCTCGACGGGGCCCGCAGCGGCGACGGCCGGGTCGGCGACCTGCTGAACCGCGTGGGCCTCAGCCATCGAACGGACCATCTGCCCGGCGAGCTGTCGGGCGGCGAGATGCAGCGGGCGGCCATCGCCCGGGCGCTCGTGGCGCGCCCCAAGCTCCTGCTGGCCGACGAGCCCACCGGCAACCTCGACTCGGCCACTGGCGCGGAGATCCTCGACGTCCTCTGTGACCAGGTGGCCGAGGAGGGCACGGCTCTGCTGATGGTGACCCACGACGCCACCGCGGCCAAGCGTGCCGGCCAGGTGCTGCACCTCCGCGACGGTCAACTGGCGACGAAGTGAGGCCATGATCCGGGCCGCCCGTCTGCTGAACCTGCGGCGGATGCGGCGCCAGCCGTTCCGCGTGGTCCTGGCCATCCTCGCCGTGGCCGCTGGGATCTCGCTCGCCATGGCCATCTTCGTGGTGTCCGCCAGCATGTCGTCGTCCTTCGCCAGGTTCGGACGGTCGCTCGCCGGTCCGGCGCCCCTGCGCATCGTCGGGGCGACGTCGCGCGGCGGGCTCGACGAACGCGTACTGACGACCGTCGACAAGACGCCAGGCGTGGCGTCCGCCGTCCCCGTGGTCCAAGCCGTGACGTTCGCGCACACCTCGCCGACGTCCAGCAGGGACATCGGCGTGCTCGCCCTCGGCGTCGACTGCCGAATCGAGACCTTCGTCGGCAGCTTCGGGTGCGACCCGCAGACGCTGGCGTCGGTCAGCGACACGACACCGCCGCTGATGGGACCATCACTGGCGCGACGCCTCGGCCCTCAAGGCGAGATCGACAGCGACCACGGGCCCGTCCCGGTGCAGGGCGGGCTCACGCAGGCCCGCCTCGACACGATCGGCGGCGGGCGCATCGCCGTGTTCGCCCTGCCGGTGGCCCAGCGCCTGTTCGCCCGGCCGGGCAGCCTCGACGTCATCTACGTCAAGCCTGGGCCGGGCGTCGACGTCGGCACCCTGCGGGCGCGGCTCGCCCGAGCGGTAGGGCCCTGGAACGGTGTCCTGCGCTCGACCGACGCCCCACCCGCGGCCGGCCTCGCCCTGGGGACCTTCCTGCCGATCTTCGGGATGCTGAGCATCTTCGCCATCGCGATCGCCGCCGTGCTCGTGTACGACACGGTGAGCCTCTCGGTCGAAGAGCGACGACGAGACCTCGCGATCGTCGGTGCCCTGGGCGGTCGGTCGCGCACGATCGTCGGCGGGACAATGGTCGAGACGGGCCTCCTTGGTCTCGTGGGCGGGGTGCTCGGCGGCGCCGGTGCGATCGTGTTGGCCCGCCCGATCACCGCGAGCATGAGCACCTTCACCACACGCTTCGTCGGCGTCCCGGTGACAGTGCACGTCAGCCCTATGCCATTCGTCTTCGGCGCAGTGCTCGGGGCCCTGATCGCAGCGGCGGCCGCGTGGTTGCCGGCGCGCCGAGCGACGCGTATGGACGTCGCCGCCGAACTGTCGAACCGCCAGATGCGTGACGAGACCGCTCCGCCGCTGCGCGTCAGGCGGGCGATCGTCTTCACCGTGCTGAGTGGCGGTTCCCTGTTCGTGTGCTGGCTGGCGCAGCGGAACGGCGCGCTTTCCAAGTGGCAGCTGCCCGCCGGCCAGCTGGGCGTTGCCGCCGCCTCGACGTTGTTGATCACGGCAGCGGGCGCCTGGGCCCCGGTCTTGTTGCGGGCCGTGGGCCGCTCGATGAGGCGGCCGGCGGCCGCCACGCGGCTGGGGCTTGCCAACCTCGTGCGGGACCCGGGGCGAACAGCCACCATGGCCGCTGCGGTTGCGGCACCCGTCGCCACGGCGTTCATCATCGTCAGCTTCGTCTCCTCGATCCACGACGGCGTCACGCGCGGGTTCACCAAGGGGTTCACCGGCGAGGTGCGGGTGGCCCAGGTCGACCCGAACAACAGCATCAACGTGGAGTCCAAGCTCTCGCCCGAGGTGCTGACCCGCCTCCGCTCCTTCCCGGGCGTGGCCCAGGTCCACCGCACCGGGTACGTGCTCACCGGCCACGAGGCGAAGAAGCTCGTCGGCGTCAAGGCGATCGAGAACCCCAGGGCCAGCCAGCTCCTCCCCATGCTCAACGGGCACGGGGACCTCGATCGCCTCGCGCGGGGTGAGGTCGTGGTCGGCCCGGGGATCGCCCGGCGCTTGGGCCTGCGCGGCGGATCGACGCTGCTGCTCGACACGCCGAATGGGAGGGCGCCCGTACACGTGCAGGGCGTGTGGCAGGACGGCGACACCAACGGTCAGGCAGTCACGATGTCGTTGCCATTGCTGGAGTCGCTCTACGGCCCCCAGCCCTCCCAGGAGGTCTACATCGACCCGGTGCCGGGCGTGTCGGCGGCGTCGCTTGCGGCCAACCTGAGAACCGCAGGTATCGCACCGCGACTACAGGTTCAGACCGCACCGGAGCTCGCCGCGAAGATCTCGAAAGATATCAACGGCCAGTTCGCGTCCTTCTGGGCGCTGCAGCGCGGGCTGCTGCTCGTCGCCTTCGTCGCCGTGTTGTCGACGCTGCTGCTCGTCGCCGTCCAGCGCCGTCGGGAGCTGGCATTGCTGTCGGCTGTCGGCATGGCCCCCGCCGAACTCGGGCGCATGGTCGTGTCCGAAGGCGTCGCCATCGGTGTGGTGGGCACCGCCCTCGTGGTCGTGTTCGGCACAGGGATGTATTTCGCCCTGCACGAGATGATCCCGATCATCGTCGGCTTCAAGGACCCCTTCCGGCTCGCCCTGCCCGCGATTCCGATCTGGGGGGCCGTGGCCACCGTGGTCGTCGTCGCGGGTGCGGCCCTCCCCGCCTGGCGTAGTGCCCACGTCGAGGTCGTGGAGAACCTGCAGTACGAATAGCTTGCCCAGCCGTGACATTGGCGCTCGGCGACGAAGAGCTGCGGATCATCGGGTCGCTCATCGAGAAGGAGCTCACGACCCCACAGCAGTATCCGCTCACGTTGAACGCCTTGGTGCTGGCGTGCAACCAGACGTCGAACCGCAACCCGGTCGTCACCTACGAGGAGCGGGCGGTCGAGAACGCGTTGATGGGCCTCAAGGACAAAGGTCTCGCCCGGGTGGTGCATCCCTCGCACGGCCGCTCGGCGACCCGCTTCCGCCAGGTACTGCACGAGGCGCTCTACCTCGAACGCGAAGAGCTGGCGGTGCTCGGCGTGATGATGCTCCGCGGCCCCCAGACACTCAACGAGCTGAAGACCCGCACGGATCGGGCCGCCGAGTTCGCCGACCTCGACGCCGTCGCCGGCACCCTCGACGGGCTGGCCTCCCGGGAAGAGCCGTTGGTCGTCCGCATCCCCCGCCAGCCCGGCCAGCGGGAGGACCGATACGCCCACCTGCTCGGCGGTGAGGTCGACGTCGACGCCATCGCTGCTTCGGCACCGGCCACCGCCCCACGCGCGGCGCCGAGGTCCGACGAGGTCGCCGACCTCCGCGAGCAGGTCCAAGCCCTCCGCCGCGACCTCGACGATCTGCGCCGAGAACTGGGCTTCGAGGGCTGACTGCGCGCTCTGGCGGTCGTGGGTGTCGCTCTGTGGCACCCACGACCGCCAGAACGGAAAGGCGTTAGTGCGGGTGGTCTTCGGCGAGATGGCGGCGGAGGAGGTCGTCGCCGAAGTCGTTGGCGGGGTCGCGCCAGACGGAGTGCGCGTGGTTGGCGTCGTTCTGGGTGTTGTCGTACTCGACGAGGAACCTCGCGCCGGCCAGGCGGTAGTAGTGGTGGCGGCCCCGGTCGGTTGCGCCCGCCCAGGCGAAGTGGACGTCGGATGTGTCGACGTCGACGGGGAACGGCACACGGTCGACGTGCAGGGCGACGAGGGTGTCCGCGATCTCACGCGCCGTCCCGGTCATGTCTGCCAACGGCACGCCGCCGGAGAGATCGACGTCGACCTTCGGCGAGTTGAAGGTGAGGATGTCGTCGGGCGCCCGGTCGTCGATGAGCGCCCGCTTGCGCTGCTCCGCCGGTAACGACTCGAGCAACGAACGGCCGGTGTCCTCTTCCTCGGCGAGCGGACGGAGGACGACGCGGTCGCCATGCACGACCTGGGCAGGGTTCGAACCGAGGAAACAGGGCGTCGACGCCACCTCGCCGTCGATGACAGTGACGTGCAACGAAACGTGGTGGCCCTCGAAGCGCCACCCCCACGGTCCGGCGCCACCGGCATCGCCGAACAGCGTCGTGAAGTACTTCGTCGGATCGCGGGGCAAGTTCTCGGGCCGCCGGCGCTTCTGGCCGCCCGCCTCGAGCTCGCGGAGGATCTCCTCCAGGCCGATGATCGTCGTCACCTTGGCGTACGCCGGCAGGGTCAGGGCGGCGGCGGCCACACCGAACGCCAGCTGCTGCTGGTCCGACGTCATGTCCGAGAACGGGACGCCCTGACGGGGCGCCGGCCAGTACATCCAGTTGCGGCGCTCCTGCTCGTCGTCGAACGGCAGCACGAGTCGCTCGTCGTCGAGCGCGACACGCAGGGCGAGCACCGCGTCCCGAAGGCGCCCGAGACTCACTTCAGCCAGTACTGCAGCGCGGCAGCCGCCTCCTCCATGGCGGCGGATGACGCGGGAACGATCGCTTCGAGCCCGAAGAAGCCGTGCACCATGCCGTCGTACCGGCTGGAACGCGCCTCGACACCCGCCTGCTGCAGGGCGTCCGCGTAGGCCTCACCCTCGTCGCGGAGCGGGTCGTACTCGGCGGTCATCACGAGCGCCGGCGGCAGGCCGCTGAGGTCCGGCGCGTACAGCGGCGACAGCATCGGGTTCTTCGGGTCGACACCGTCCGCGTACTGCTCGTAGAAGAACGCCATGTCCCGGGCACTCAGCAGCTTGCCCTCGCCGTTCTCCTTGTACGACGGAAAGCTCATCGTTCCGTCGATGACCGGATACACCATCAGCTGGAAGGCGACCGTCGGACCACCGCGATCCCGGGCCAGCTGCGCAGTCACCGCCGTGAGGTTGCCGCCGGCGCTGTCACCGGCCAGCGCCATGCGGCTGCCGTCGACCTTCAGCGTCTGGGCGTTGTCGGCGACCCACTTGGCGGCTGCGTAACAGTCCTCGGCGGCGGCCGGGAACTTGTTCTCGGGCGCCAGCCGGTAGTCGACGCTGATGACCGTCATCCCGCTCTGCGTGGCCAGCTTGCGGCACACACCGTCGTGGCTGTTGATGCTGCCGATGACCCAACCGCCGCCGTGGAAGTACACGACGACGGGAAGCGCGGCGCCCTCGGCCGGGGAATACA
Source organism: Acidimicrobiia bacterium (assembly GCA_019244985.1). GTDB lineage: Bacteria > Actinomycetota > Acidimicrobiia > Acidimicrobiales > AC-14 > CADDZP01. Next base: position 6,995 of record JAFASB010000151.1, read on the forward strand.
GCCGCGCCGGGATCTCGCCGACCGGCCCCGGAACGGTGAGGTCCTCGACGCGTGCGACCTCGACGGTGCCGCCGAGAGAACCGAACGCCTCGATAAACTGCCGGGACTGCTCGACGCCGACGTCGGCGATGCTGCCCCCCTCTCCGTTCTCGATCGTCTGCAGCAGCAACTGCACGTTCGGGTCGAGAGGCATGCTGGGCGTCCTTTGTCTAGGCGCTGAGATCGGCGGCGGTCTTCCTAGCCCATGGATAGTCCGGCTTGCCGCTCGGCGACCGCACCAGTTCGTCGAGCAGATAGATCTGGCGTGGCACCTTGTAGCCGGCAACCTTGGTGCGGCAGTGGGCGGCGATGTCGTCGGGGTCGGGCGTGCGTCCGTCGCGCGGCTGCACGAGCGCCGTCACCCGCTCTCCCCACTTCTCATCCGCGACGCCGACGACGATGGCATCGAACACGTCGGGATGGCTCTTCACGGCCGACTCGACCTCCTCGGGGTACACCTTCTCGCCGCCCGAGTTGATGCACACCGAACCCCGCCCGAACACCAGGACGGTGCCGTCCTCCTCGACGGTGGCCATGTCGCCGGGCAAGACCCACCGCTGCCCGTCGATCTCCTTGAACGTCGACGCCGTCTTCACCGGGTCGTTGTAGTAGCCGAGCGGAACGTGGCCCTTGAGGGCGACCCGCCCGACGACTCCTGAACCCGGGACCACCGGCTTGAGGTCGTCGTCGAGGACGGCGGTGCGCTCGTTCATCGTGAAGCGAAGCCCCTTCTCGGGACTGGACTCGGCCGCCATCGTCCCCTGGTGTCCGGTCTCCGACGCACCGTAGGCGTCGACCAGGAAGATGTTCGGCAGGTGCTCTTTCAACTGGTCGCGCACTGTGTCCGAGAACACCGCACCCGCGGAGCTGACGACGATCAGCGACGACAGGTCGTAGTCGGCGCCCGGTTCCGCCAGCGCTTCGGCGAGTGGCCGGGCCATGGCATCGCCCACCAGGCTCACGGTGTTGACCTTCTCGCGTTCGATGAGACGCAGCGCCGCCTTCGGCTCGAACTTGTGCTGCAGGACGACCTTGCCGCCCCAGTGGAAGCAGATGAACGACGCCAGCTGGGCGGCACCGTGCATCAGGGGCGCCATCGGGAAGGTGGCGCTGGGATCACGCGTGGCGACCTGCTCGGCGATCTGCTGGGGGCGCTCGGCGGGCTGGCCGGCCGGGTCGCCGCCACCCATGCCCGCGAAGAAGATGTCCTCCTGGCGCCACATCACGCCCTTGGGCATGCCCGTGGTGCCGCCCGTGTAGATGATGTATTGGTCGTCGGGCGAACGGGGCCCGAACTCGCGCTCGGGCGACGCTTTGGCTACCGCCTCCTCCCACGGCACGGCGTCGAGGCCGCCCAGGTCGGCGCCGCTGTCGTCCTCGACGAGCACGGCGTGCCGCAGCCTCTCAGTGCGCACCTTGCTGGCCCGGCTCGCGAGCTCTCGGTGGACGACGAGGGCGACCAGATCCGCGTCGTTGTAGAGGTACGCGAGCTCTTCCTCGACGTAGCGATAGTTGACGTTGACGGGTACGGCGCGGATCTTCAGGCACGCCACAGCCGTCGTCAGGTACTCGATGCTGTTGTACAGCTGGACGCCGACGTGGTCACCGGGCTCGACGCCGCTCTCCTGCAGGTGGTGCGCAAGGCGGTTGGCGTTCTCCTCGAGCTCCGCGTACGTCAGCCGGTCGTCCTCACAGACGATCGCCGGACGGTCAGGGACGACGTCGACGATCGACTCGAAGATGTCTGCGAGGTTGAACTCCACGGGGAAGTTCTTACACCGGCTGGTCGGCGAGCGCCTTGCCCAGCTTCACCAGCTGCGGCGTGGCCGAGCCCAACGTGAGCTCACACTGCTTGGCCCAGAGGAAGTAGCGGTGCAGCGGATAGTCGACGTCGACGCCGATGCCACCGTGCAGGTGCTGTGCTGCGTGAACAACGCGCTGGC
>JAFASB010000211.1 GCA_019244985.1 Acidimicrobiia bacterium
AGCACGGAGATCACCGTCGGGAGATGGAGCCGGACGTCGGAGACGATCAGGTCGTCGTCGCGGAGCATCCCGACGACCTGGTTGTCGTCATCGACGACGGGCGCACCGCCGATGCTGCGCGCGGCCATGGTTTCCGCCGCCTCCTGCACCTTGTCGTCGCGCTTGAAGGCGAGGACGCTCGTGGTCATCACCTCTCGAACGGGGGTCTCGCGGGGCACTAGACGTCTCCTGAGTCGAGGGCGGAAAGCACGGCAGGAAGCAGGTCGAGCAGGTCGCCGGCAACCAGCCCGCGCTCCCAGCCTAAATGGGCGGCCATGCCATGGACCCAGGCTCCGGCCGCCGCCGCCCGCAGGCCGTCGAGCCCCTGGGCGAGGAAGGCGCCGATCACGCCGGACAGGACATCACCCGTACCGGCAGTCGCCAAACGGGAGTCGCCGGTTGCGTTCAGGAGCACACGTCCGTCGGGATCGGCAACCGTCGTCGTCGAGCCCTTGAGGAGGACCGTTGCCCCGGTCGACGCCGCCAGGCGGCGAGTGGCGTCGAGGCGGTCGGCGCCGACCTCCTTCCCCGCCAGATGGGCGAACTCGCCCTCGTGCGGGGTCAACACGGTGGGGTGCGACCGCCGCCCGATGACGTCGGCGGCTGCGTCGGCGCTCTCGAACGCATAGAGGCCGTCGGCGTCGAGGACCGCGGGCGTGTCCGCCCGGGCGAGGAGGCCACGCACGGCTGCCGCCTGCTCATCGCTCCGGCCGAGACCGGGACCGACGATCAGCGCGTGGAAGCGGTCGAGCTCGTCGAGGACATTGTCGTCCCAGCCCGTCCGCGGCAAGGGTCGACCGACGACCTCGATCGCTACGGGCGGGGCTTCCAGTCCCGGTATCCCCAGCCGCACGAGTCCGGCGCCGGCGCGGAGTGCGGAACGACTGCACATCTCGGCCGCGCCCGTCATCCCCGGCGATCCGGCCGCCACCCAGACCGAGGTCTTCCACTTGTGGGTGTTTCGCTCACGACGAGGCAACCACTGCGCGACGTCGGATCCTTCGACGAGGGACGCCCGGGCGCCCGAGACGTCGAGCCCAATGTCGACGACCTCGACGATGCCGCTGCGGTCCCGCCCGGCGCCAAACAGCAGGCCGGGCTTGAGCGCCGCGAACGTGACCGTGCGGTCCGCGCCCACCGCGCCGTCCGCCGCCTCACCGGTGAGACCGTTCACACCGGAGGGGATGTCGACCGCGAGCACGGGGGTATTGCCGGGGTCCGGCGCCTGGTACTCGCCGTGGAACCCGGTGCCGTAAGCCGCATCTATGACCAGGTCTGACTCGGGCAGCCGGGCGGGTGCGTCGGCTGCCTCGATGAGCTGCACGCGCACACCGCGCCGGGCCAACCGGGCCGCCGCGTCCCTGCCGTCCGCGCCGTTGTTGCCCTTGCCGGCGACGACCACCACGCGCCGCCCGTACACGCCGCCCAGCATGTCGATCGCGGCACGGGCGACCGCCCCACCCGCCCGATGGACGAGGACGTCGGTGGGCTCCGGCGCGGTCTCGTCGACAACCTTCATCTCCTCGGGCGTGACGACCGCGATCATCAGAGCGCGACGGCCACGGCCTGTGCGGTGCGATCCGTGTGGGTCAGCGAGAGTTGCCACGACTCGACGCCCTGTTCGGCAGCCAACGCCGCCGCTCGACCGCGCAACACGAGAGAAGGCTTCCCCGATGGGGCGTTCACCACCTCCACATCGTGGAATTTGAAGGCGCCAAGGCCGACGCCGAGCGCCTTCATCACGGCCTCCTTGGCTGCGAAGCGAGCGGCGAGCCGCTCCGCCGGATCGCGCCGGCGGGCCCCCGCTGCTCGTTCGCCGTCGGTGAACACCCGGCGCACGACACCCGGCGTGCGGTTGATCACCCGCCGGAACCGTTCGACCTCGACGGCGTCGATGCCGATGCCTTTCAGGACTGGCTTCTCCACTTGTCGGCCAGCAGGTGGATCGGCTGCTCGAGGAGGTCGATCACCGGGATCTCGCCCAGCACGTCCTCCCGGAACGTGGGCTCGGTCTCGGTGACGGCGTCGCGCAGGATGGCGTAGCGGCCCCGGTAGCCCTGCAGCACGTTCGCCATGGCCGACGGGTCGAGGCGATCGTGGAACCGCACGTGCAGCAGCGTGAGCTCGGTCGTCTGGTTGTCCTTCGTCTCGGGTACGAGGATGAACGTGCGTCCGTCGCTGCGGCCGCGCGCGACGGTGACCTCCTGGTTGCGCGCCACCTGGCGCTTGGTGCCGCGCAGCCGCGGGTCGTGCTCGGCGCGCGAGGCAACGTTGGCCACGACGCCGCCCTTGTCGATCACCGCGATCGTGGCGTTGTTGTCGGCGGGCGAACCCTCGACCCGATACCGCGTGTAACCGGTGACCTCGGCGACGGCGGGGTCGAGAGCGGCGAGCGTCCGAAGGGCTCGGTAGCTGAGCCGGTCGCGCCCGGTCCCCGCGCGCAGCACCTCGGCGACGAGGGGGACGGCGACCAGGGCGTCCTCCGAGCGCGAGATGCCCACCGTCACCGTCTTGGCCTGGTGCTTGATGGCGTCGATGGGGCGAGTCAGTTCCTCGATGCCCCGTGTCAGCGCTGCGGTGAGGTCTTCGAGCACGACGCTCGGCGTCCCGACCTTTCCGTAGTCGAGCTGGTAGACGTCGAGCGGGATGACACCGATGGCATACCGCAGCAACGACGACAGTCGCGCCGCCGTGCTGGCCTCCATGCTCCCGTCGTAGCTGCCGGCCCGCAGGTCTTCGAGGAACCGCGCGGCGAGGGGTTGGAGCTCGCTGCGGAGCCGGTCGAACGCGGCGTCGGCGTCGACCTCGGTGAAGGCGGCTGCCTCGATCGCGGCGCGTGCCTCACGAAGCGGTCGTGCTTGGGCGTCGATGGCCAACGCCGCCTCGTAGCCGAACAGGTGCCCGGCCATGGCCGACAACACGAAGCCCAACGCGGCGGGCACAGAAGGCACCTGGATCGTCGCCAGTGCCGCGGGGAACGACTCGCCCTCGGTGCCGACGACGATGGGCGCCGCCTTGTGGGCCCTATAGATCGCGAGCTCCTTGGCGACGTCCTCGGCGTTGGCGCCGGTGACGCCGGCCGCGCACACGAAGATGAGAGGCTCGGCCGACAGGTCGATGTGCTTCTTGTCTTCGGTGGTATCGCAGGCGATCGACTTGTAACACAACTCGGAGAGCTTGATGCGGACCTCCGCGGCCGCGACCCGGTTGGGCCCGTTACCGACGACCGCCCAGTGCCGGCGGGTCGGGGCGTACATGTGTGCTGCCAGAGCGAGCTCCTCGCGTCGGGCCAGCACCTTCTCCATGGCGTCGGGCAGGCGCTGGAGGCCGGCGAGCAGCTCCGAGCGCCACGCCGGGTCGACACCACATACCTCGGCGAGACGGAGCGCGAGCAGGGCGCCGGCCGCCACCTGGGCGTAGAACGCCTTCGTCGACGGCACGCTCATCTCAACGTCGCGGCCGTCGGACGTGTAGATCACCCCGTCGGACTTCTCCACCAGGTCACTGTTGCGGCGGTTGACGATGCCGACGACGACGGCGTGCCGTGCGCGGACAAGGTCCACGGTGCGGTTGGTGTCGGTCGTCGTTCCCGACTGACTGACGGCGACGACGGCGGCGTCGGACATGTCGTCGTCAAGCTCGAATCCCGACAGCTCCGTCGCGGGAAGGGATGCCACAGACACCGGCGTGTCAGCGAGCGCCGCCGAGAGGAACGCCGCCACCCCCTGGCCGGCCACCGCGGCCGTGCCCTGGCCAATGACCAGGATGCGATGGATGCGCCCTTCTCGTAGACCGTCGCTCAGGGCGGTCGGCACGGAGTCGGTCCCGAGCGCGGCGCGCAGCACGCCGTCGCGCTCCTCGACACGGCCACGCAGTGTCTTGCGGAACGACGACGGCGCCTCCGTGAGCTCCTTCAAGAGGAAGTGAGGGAAGGCGCCGCGGTCGATGTCGCGAGTGGTGATCGTGGCGTGGGACAGCTCGCTTTCCGGGACCGGAAGCTCGGTGCCGTCGTACGCCACCCGGGCGATGCCCTCGAGCGTGCCCGCCTTGGTCCCGTCGAGCACGACGACCTGTCCGCGTGTACCCGACGGCGACGGGACCTCGCCATCGACGCGCAGGTAGGTCGATGTCACCTCGACAAGCCCGTAGGCCTCGCTGGCGACGATGTAGGCGTCCTCTGCGAGTCCCACGTTCAACGACTGCCCACTCCCCCGCAGGGCCAGCAGCAGATGGTCGGGTCGTCCAGCCGCGTGCGCAGCAATGGCGACCGAACCGTTGAACGACGCGACGGTGCGGCGGAAGGCGTCGTCAGGGCCCAGGCCCTCGCCGACCTGACGGGAGACGAGAACGGGGATGACCTTCGCATCGGTGGTGATCGCGGACGGGATCTCCAGACGCCACCGCTCCTTGAGCTCGGCGAAGTTGTCGACGTCGCCGTTGAGCACCGCCGCGACGTAGGGGCCGTCGTCCCGCCCGTCCTCTTCATGGTTGACGGGGTGGGCGTTGGCCTCGGAGATGATGCCGACGCTCGCCCAGCGCGTGTGCCCGAGGACGGTGACACGGGCCGAGGGCGATGCAAGCGCAACGTGCAGCAGGGCATCGCTGCGGATGGCGCCGCGCAGGGCACGGGTGTTGTCGCCGAGCTCGCCGATCTCGGCGGCGGCCTTGTACACGAAGGAGAGGTGGCCTTCGGGGGTGCGCACCGCCATGGACGTGAACAGGGGGTCGTCGAGCCGGCCGTCCCTGGGCAACGACGCGACGTCGAGCGCGTGTCCTTCGACGAGGAGTTGGAGGCCGGCCGAATCGCGACCGCGCACCTCGAGGCGGTCGAGCGCCGACAGCGCGACCTGCACGGCGTGCATGGCCGCAATCGCCGCCGTGCCGGCTTCAGGACCGGCCAGATCGACGACCGCCTCCGCGGTGCGCAGCCGGTCGCGGCCCACGGCCCACGCCGCGTCCTTGAGCCTGATCAGCGCTTCGTTGAACGCCTCCAGGTCAGGGCCGGCGAGCGTGCAGTTCCCCGAGTCGGCCCACGCCTCCAACGCATCGACGCTCGCGTCGACGCTCGCGAGGGCGCCTCGCAGCTGGTCGACAGCGTCGGGATGCTGCACCAGGGCCTGCACACCGGGCACGCCGCGAAGGGCGCGGTCGATCTCTTCGAGCACGGCGGCCGCGTCGCCGATGGCCGGGGTCGCGTCCGGTCCCGCCGGCGCGGGCACCGACGCAGCGGCCGCCGCCGCCCGCTCCGTCAGCCAGTCGGAGTCCGGTGCCGGTCGGGTCGACGGCCGGGACAGGACGGCGATGATGCCGCACATGATGGTTAAGGCTACGGGGCTGGGGTGCCCAACGCCGCCGCGAGCGCCCGGCACAGGCGATCGGTGGCGGCCTCGGCCTCCTCGGCGGTCGGTGCCTCGACCATCACCCGCACGACGGGCTCGGTGCCGCTCGGGCGCACGAGCACCCGGCCGCTCTGAGCGAGGTCGCCCTCGACCGTCCGCACCTCTGACCAGAACGCCTCGGCGCCGTCGAGGCTGTCCCGATCGGCGACACGCACGTTGCGCAGGACCTGGGGCAGCCGCTTCATGACCGACGCCAGGTCGGCCAGCCGCCTGCCCGAGCGCGCCATCACGTCGAGAACCTGGATGGCGGTCAGCGTGCCGTCACCGGTGGTCGCCAGCGATCGGAAGATCACGTGCCCCGACTGCTCGCCCCCCAGGGACCAGCCGCCGTCCTCGAGCGCCTCGAGTACGTACCGGTCGCCCACCGCTGACTCGACGATGCGGACGCCATGGGTCTCCATTGCCTGACGGAACCCGAGGTTGGTCATCACCGTGACGACGACTGTGTCGTCGCGCAGCCGACCCCGCTCGCGCAGGTCGAGCGCGCAGAGGGCGATGATCTGGTCGCCGTCCACCAGCTCGCCGAGGTGGTCGACCGCCAGCACCCGGTCAGCGTCGCCGTCGAGAGCGAGGCCCGCGTCGGCGCCCAGCTCGACGACGGCCTGCTGTAGGCGTTCGGGGTGCGTGGACCCGCAGCCTGCGTTGATGTTCGTCCCGTCGGGGTCGTCACACAGGACCTCGACGCGGGCGCCGAGCCGGCGGAGCACGTCGGGCGCCATCCGGTACCCGGCGCCGTTGGCGCAGTCGAGGACCACCTGCAGACCGTCGAGCCTGCGGCCCTCGAGCGTCGCGACCAGCGCCTGGGCGTAACGGTCGTCGTCACCGGCCGGGGTGACGGTGCCCGCCTTGCTCGACGCGGCCGGCGGCGCGGCGAGGATGCGCTCGAGCTCTGATTCGAGACGTTCCTCGGTCGCGTCGTCGAGTTTGCGTCCGCCGGCCGCGAAGAACTTGATGCCGTTGTCGGCGTACGGATTGTGGGACGCGGAGATGACGGCGGCCGGTGTGGCGTCGGCCGTCGAACGCCAGGCCACTGCCGGCGTGGGCACGACACCGAGCAAGGCCACGTCGACGCCCTCGGAGGCCAGGCCCGCAGCCAGCGCGCCTTCGAGCATGGGCCCGGACAGGCGCGTGTCGCGTCCGATGACGAAGGGCCCGCCCAGCACCCGCGCCGCGGCGCGGCCCAGAGCGAGCACGAGTTCGGGCGTCAGCTCGACGTTGGCGACGCCGCGGACGCCGTCGGTGCCGAACTTCAGCGTCAGGAGGAGGCCCCTAGCAGTTGAAGTGACTCAGCGCTTCGAGTACTGCGGGGCCTTGCGGGCCTTCTTCAGGCCGTACTTCTTGCTCTCCTTCTCGCGCGCATCGCGCGTGAGAAGTCCGGCCCGCTTGAGGGTGACGCGGACCTCGGGGTCGAGGTCGACGAGGGCGCGGGCGATGCCGAGGCGCAGGGCACCTGCCTGGCCGGAGGTGCCACCGCCGAAGATCGTGGCGTCGACGTCGTAGACCTCGTTGGTGTTGGTGGCGGTGAGCGGCTCGCTCAACACCATGCGGTGCGTCTCGGTGGGGAAGTAGTCCTCGATCGGACGGCCGTTGACGACGATCTTGCCGCTGCCCGGACGGATGCGGACGCGCGCCACAGCCTGCTTGCGACGACCGGTCGTTTGAACGAGGGGCTTGGGCACGGTCTCTCCGTCAGGCTCTGGCGCGGGCGCCGGGGATCTCGAGTGGCTGGGGCGCCTGGGCGACGTGGGGATGCTGCGGGCCGGCGTAGACCTTGAGCTTGCGCAGCATCTGGTGACCGAGCGGGCCCTTGGGCAGCATGCCTTTCACCGCCTTGCGCACCGCCTCTTCGGGCTTGTTGGCGAGGACGTCGGCGTAGCGCTCGGTCTTGAGGCCACCCGGATAGCCCGAGTGCCGGTACTGCAGCTTCTTGGCGGCCTTGTCGGCGGTGACGACGACCTTGGCTGCGTTCACGATGACGACATGGTCTCCGGTATCGACGTGGCGGGCGAACGTCGGCTTGTGCTTGCCGCGCAGCACGCGCGCCACCTCGGTGGCCATGCGGCCGAGGACGAGCCCATCGGCGTCGACGACGTGCCAGGCGCGCTGGATGTCAGCTGGTTTTGGTGAGAACGTACGCACGCAGTGCAGCTTCCGAGTCAGGCCTTGTGTCCAGAGGCGTGGCGGACCGGTCAAGTGTAGCGAGTCAGTAGACGACCTCCCAGAGGCACAGGCCGTGGGGCGGAGCCGGTTGGCCGGCGGCGTGGCGGTCTTCGGCGCGGATGATCGTCGACATGTCGCCGGCCTTCTTCTTGCCGCGGCCGATGTCGACCATGGTGCCGACGATGGATCGCACCATCTGATGGCAGAAGGCGCTGGCCTCGATGTCGAAGCGCAGGAGTCCATTACCGAGGTCGAGCCACCGGGCGTCGTGCACCCTGCGGACAAGGGAGGCGTCGGGCTCGGGGAGCCGGCAGAACGACGAGAAGTCGTGCTCCCCGATGACCGGGTCGCATGCCAACGTCAACCCCCGCAGGTCGAGCGGGGCGGCCACGTGCCACGCCGTGCGCGCCAGGAAAGGGTCGGGGACCGGCCGGTTCAGCACCGTGTAGCGGTATCGGCGGGCGACGGCCGAGCGGCGAGCGTCGAAGGTGCTGTGGACCTTGGATGCCTCACGCACGACGATCGCCGGCCCGAGCATGCGGTTCAGCGACTTCTGCAGCATCTCGAGATCGAGCCCGAACTCCTCGGCGTCGAAGCTCACGACCTGGCCCCAAGCGTGCACGCCCTTGTCGGTGCGGCCCGCACAGGTCAACTGGACTGGATAGCCGACCACCTTGGTGATCGTCGCGGCCAGCGTGCCACCGACGGTCTTGACGCCCTCATGGGCCGCGAAGCCGTGAAAGCCGGTGCCGTCGTAGGCAACGGTCATCCGGACGCGCACCGGGTATTCGATCGACGACGCCTCGGCGTCGTCGAACAGCGTCATTTCAGACGAATTCGATGCGCGCCATCGGCGCGTTGTCGCCGTGGCGGGGGCCGAGCTTGAGGATGCGCGTGTAGCCGCCCTGGCGGTCGTCGTAGCGCGGCGCGATCTCGGCGAACAGCTTGTGGGCCATGTCCTTGTCGCCGATGAAGGCGACGACCTCGCGCTGGTGGGCCACGCCGCCCTTCTTGGCCTTGGTCACCATCTTCTCGGCGATCGGCCGCAGGGCCTTGGCCTTGGCCTCGGTGGTGACGATCCCCTCGGCGGCGATGAGCGACGCGACCAGGTTGGCCATCATCAGGCGCTGGTGGGCGGCGTCGCCGCCGAACCGGCGGGACTTGCGGGGGGTGGCGGGCATCGGACCGCTAGCCCTCCTTGACGCGCAGGGACAGGCCGCGCTCGTCGAGCTTCTGGATGACCTCGTCGAGGGACTTCTGGCCGAAGTTGGTGATCGCCAGCAGGTCGTCCTCGGTGCGCTCGACGAGCTCGCCGATGGTGTTGACCTGGGCCCGCTTGAGGCAGTTGCGGGGCCGCTCGGAGAGGTCGAGCTCCTCGATCGGCAGGTCGAGGTCGGGCGAGCCGCTGGTGGCGGAGCCGACGTCGCCCAGCTCGAGGCCCTGGGGTGCCTCGCTCATGTCGGCAACGAGGGCGACCAGCGAGCGCAGCGTGTCGCCCGCCGAGGCCAGTGCCTCCTGCGGGGAGATCGAACCGTCGGTCTCGATGTCGAGGGTCAGGCGGTCGTAGTTGGTGGCCTGCTCGACGCGCGTCGGCTCGACGGTGAACGCCACGCGCCGCACCGGCGAGAAGATCGAGTCGACCGGGATGACGCCGATCGTGGTCGACCGCTTGTTGCGCTCGGCCGAGACGTAGCCGCGGCCCTTCTCGACGGTGATGTCGAGGGCGAGGCGGCCGCGGGAGTTCAGCGACGCGATGTGGAGGTCGGGATTCAGGAGCTCGACGTCGGCGTGCTCCTGGATGTCGGCGGCGGTGACGTCGGCCGGACCGCGGGCATCCAGCCGGAGCGTGACCGACTCGTCGCTGTAGACGCGCAGGACCAGGTCCTTGAGGTTGAGGATGATGTCGGTGACGTCTTCCTTCACGCCCGCGATGGTGGCGAACTCGTGCAGCGAGTCGTCGAAGCGCAGCTGGGTGACCGCGGCGCCGGGGATCGACGACAGCAGCGTGCGGCGCAGCGAGTTACCGAGCGTGTGGCCGAAGCCGGGCTCGAGGGGGCTGATGACGAACCGCTGACGGTTCTCCTCGCTCTCCCCCAGCGGCTCGACGGTGGGGCGCTGGATGATCAGCATGGGACTCCTACCTACTTGCTATAGAGCTCGACGATGAGCGACTCGCGCACGGGGACGTCGATGTGTTCCCGCAGCGGAAGGTCTCGGACGGTCGCCTTGAAGTCGCCCTCCTTCTCCAACCAGGGGGGCGTCAGGCGGTCGAGCGTGTCGAGGTTGTGGCGGATGACGATCATGTTCTGGGCCTTGTCGCGCAGCTCCACGACGTCGCCCTTGCGGACCTGGTAGCTCGGGATTGTGACCCGGCGACCGTTGACGTTGACGTGGCCGTGGCGCACGAACTGGCGGGCCTGGTTGCGGCTGGCACCCCACCCGCCGCGGAACACGACGTTGTCGAGGCGCTGCTCGAGCATGCGCAGGAGGTTCTCGCCGGTGATGCCACCCTGGCGGTCCGCCTCCTGATAGAGGTTGGCGAACTGCTTCTCGAGCAGGCCGTAGATGCGGCGGGCCTTCTGCTTCTCACGAAGCTGGAGCAGGTACTCGGACTCGCGGATGCGGCCCCGGCCCTGCTCGCCCGGCGGATAGGGCCGGCGCTCGATCGGGCACTTCATCGTGTCGCACTTGGGGCCCTTCAAGAAGAGCTTCATCTTCTCGCGCCGGCACAGGCGGCAGACGGGGCCGGTGTAACGCGCCATTAGTTCGACCTCACTTCGCTGCGCTCCGTTCGGCCCGACAACCGAGCTCCTTTGAAGCTCGGCGAGCAAGCTCCGCTTGCGAGGCGAAGCATCAGACCCTCCGCCGCTTGGGCGGGCGGCACCCGTTGTGGGGGATCGGCGTCACGTCCTTGATGCCGGACACCTCGATCCCGGTGTTCTGCAGTGACCGGATGGCGGTCTCTCGCCCCGACCCCGGACCCTTCACGAGGACGTCGACCTTGCGCACGCCCTGCTCCATGGCCCGCCGGGCGCACGCCTCGGCCGCCAGCTGGGCGGCGAACGGCGTCGACTTGCGTGAGCCCTTGAACCCGACGTTGCCGGCCGACGCCCAGGCCAGGACGTTGCCTTCCATGTCGGTGATCGAGACGATCGTGTTGTTGAACGAGCTCTTGATGTGCGCGACCCCGTAGGGCACGTTCTTGCGCTCGCGACGGCGGGGGCGGCGACCGCCCGGCTTCGGCTTAGCCATTTTGAACTCGCAGAGCCACTACTTCCTGACCTTCTTCTTGCCGGCGACGGTCTTCTTGGGACCCTTGCGGGTTCGGGCGTTGGTGTGGGTGCGCTGGCCGTGCACCGGAAGACCACGCCGGTGACGGATACCGGCGTAGCAGTTGATCTCGATCTTGCGCTTGATGTCCTGGGCCACGTCGCGGCGCAGGT
>JAFASB010000400.1 GCA_019244985.1 Acidimicrobiia bacterium
CAAGCGAGGGGCCGCCGACCAGGCGCTGGTCTTCGCCATGGTGATGGAGCTGCGGATGGGTGGCGAAGAGACACACCTCACGACCGGCCCGCTGTACCACTCCGGCCCCAACGCCTTCGCCTTCCTCTCGCACATGCTGGGCGGCACCGTGGTCATCATGCGCAAGTTCGACGCTCACGAATGGGTGCGGCTGGTGACCAAGCACAAGGTGACGTCGACGTTCTCGGCACCGACGCAGCTCAAGCGCATCGTGTCCCTGCCCGACGACGAGATCGCATCGGGCGACTACTCGTCGATGCACACGCTGATCGCCAACGCCGCCCCGGTGCCCTACGCCCTCAAGCAAGAGGTCATCGCCAAGCTCGGCGACGGCTTCCTCTTCGAGGTCTACGGGTCGACCGAGCTCGGCGTCGACACCATCCTCGTTCCCGAGGACCAGCTGCGGAAGCCGGGCTCGTGCGGCAAACCGTACGGGGGCATCCAGGTGAAGGCCGTCGACGACAACGGGAACGCCCTGCCGCCGAACGAGCCCGGTGAGCTGTTCTTCAACACCGCGCTGGCGATGGAGGGCTACCACGCCACCCATGAGCAGCTGGCCGAGGCGGGCGAGGGATGGAAGTCGGTCGGCGACGTGGGCTACATCGACGACGAGGGCTACGTCTACATCTCGGACCGTAAGAAGGACATGATCATCTCGGGGGGGATGAACATCTACCCGGCCGAGATCGAGGCGGTGCTCTATCAGCATCCCGACGTCATGGACGTCGGCGTCTTCGGCATCCCCGACGACGAGTGGGGCGAGAAGGTGCACGCGGTGATCCAGCCCAAGCCCGGCCGGTTCATCGACATGTCCGAGATCGAGGGCTTCGCCAACGAGCGACTGGCGGGCTACAAGCGCCCTCGCTCGTGGGAGTTCCGCGACGAGCTACCGAGGACCGAGAGCGGCAAGCTCCTAAAGCGCGTCCTCCGCGACGAACACTGGAAGGACCGCCAGACCGGCGTCTGACTCATTGCTTCGTGGTTAGACGTCCGCGGCGTACGGCGGGGCCGGGTCGTACTCCATCATGCGTTGGACGCCGCGGGCGTGGTCGACGCCGTAGATCTGGCCGACGACCCACAACGACATGTCGATGCCGGCCGACACGCCGGCAGCGGTGACGACGTTGCCGTCGCGTACGTAACGACGGCTGTCGAGGACGGTAACCGTGCCCTTCTCGCGGAACGTGTCGATCATCGCCCAGTGCGTCGTGACGTTGCGGCCGTCGATCACGCCGGCCGCCTCGAGCAGCATCGAGCCGGTGCAGACGCTGGTCACCCACGCGCAGCCGGCCGCCGCCTGCTTGATCCAGTCGAGCAACGCCGCGTTGTGCGCCTCCCGGCGGGTGCCGAGGCCGCCGGGGACGACGAGCACGTCCAGCGGCGGGGCATCGGCAATCGTGTGGTCGGGCACGACGCGCAGGCCGAGGTTGCCCCGGACGGGCTCCGCCGCCTCCGCGATCGTCACCACTCGGTCGCCGTCCTGGCGGGCCATGCCGAAGACCTCGAGCGGCCCGACGAAGTCGAGCTCCTCGGCATCGTCGAACAACAGGACCCCGGTTGTGTAGGGCATCAGGCACTCTCCTCTTGGATACGGAAACGGCGGCGATACTCGGTGGGTGTCACGTGCAGGGCTCGGAGAAACGTGCGGCGCATGGTCTCTGCGGTCCCGAAGCCGCAACGACGAGCGACTTCGTCGACTGACAGCGTCGACTCCTCGAGCAGACGGCGAGCACCTTCGACCCGCGTGCGCTCGACGAAGCGCGCCGGCGTGACGCCGACCTCACGGGCGAACGTCCGCGAGAAGTTGCGCACACTCATCGCGGCGCGGTCGGCCAGACGCTCGACGGAGAGGTCGGCGTCGAGGTGCTCGACGATCCACGCCTGGAGATCACCGATGGGCTGGCGCTCGGCCAGCTGGCCGGAGAGTTGGGCACTGAACTGCGACTGGCCGCCGGGGCGCTTGAGGAACACGACGAGGCGGCGGGCGACCGCCAGCGCGACGTCACGGCCGCAGTCCTCCTCGACCATGGCCAGGGCGAGGTCGATACCGGCGGTGACGCCAGCGGACGTCCACACCTCGCCGTCGCGCACGAAGATGCGATCGGGCTCGACCGTCACGGTCGGGAACGACTCGGCCAGCGCGTCGCACCAGCCCCAATGCGTCGTCGCCCGACGACCGTCGAGCAGCCCGGCGGCGGCAAGCGCGAAGGCACCACTGCACACCGAGGCGACGCGCCTGCACTTCGGCGCCAGGCGGCGGACGGCGGCGAGGAACTCGTCGTCCGCCATCACCACCCGCGTGCCAGCGCCTCCCGCGACGACGAGCGTGTCGATCGGGCCCCGCACGTCGGCCAGCGCCCGGTCGGCCCACAAGGCGATCCCGCTGGCCGCTCGCACGACGCCCGCCGCGGGCGCCACGACCTCGACGCGGTAGCCGCCGGCGGCGGCAAAGGCCTCGGCGGGCCCGGTGACGTCAAGGGACTGGACGTCGGGGAAGGCCACGATCACGACACGGCGCACACCGCCAGCATGGGCCAATGCGGCGTTGGCTGCAATGACAGCTATCCCACGTTTTCGGCCATCAACGTGGCCACCGTGGGCGGGCGGTCAGGCGACGCCGGGGGGCCCGAAGGCGTCGACGCGGGCCTGGCGCACGGCCCGGGTCAGGAGGTCGACGACGAGGCGGGCGCGCTTGTCGTCGGGAAGCTCCTTGTGGAGGCTGGCGGCGAGCGACCGCGCCGCGAGCAGGGCCATGGGGCTGCCCTGGGCGACTTCGACGAGCTCGTCGGCGGCCCGCTCGGCCGGGACCTGGGTGGCTCCCATGTCCAGGGCCAGCGCCAGCAGGTACGGCGCCAGCTCGCTGCGGTCGACGGGAACGGCTCCCACTTCGCCAGTGTCGGAGCGGGCGGCGTGATCGAGGGACTGGGCTGAGAGCAGCATCTCCCGCATGTCCCGAATGCGGGAACGGGCTTCGCTCAT
>JAFASB010000522.1 GCA_019244985.1 Acidimicrobiia bacterium
GCCCGCATCGCCACAGCGGCGCCTCCGCACGCTGCACCGGCCACAGCCCACCGACCGACTCGACGCAGCGTGTCGTCGTGGCCGTAACGCGCCACGAGCACGGGAACGGTTACGAGCAGCGCAAGTCCGATGGCAATGAAATACGTACTGAGGTCGGCGAGCTCCGACACCGAGATGACCAGCGCGTAACCGAGCGGGACACTCCCGACTGGTGTCTGCACGACTACGAGAAGACTCGCGGCGAGAAGCATCCCGAGGGCTGCGATCACGAGTCCGTCGACGCCCTGTACCCGTCCGAGCAGCAGGAATGATGCCGCCAAGGCAACGAGTACCTCAGCTGCCACACGGCGCTCTCGTTGCGGCACCTCGCCGAGCAGCTCGCTCACGACGGCGCCCCTCGGTGCGGGATGAGGTCACCGAGACCCGCCGAGCCCACGCCTACGACCGGCGGCGGCACGTCGAACTCCACGGTTTCCTCTTCGTAGCCTTTCCCGTAGCGCTCGCCGCGGCGCTCGATCGCTCGGATGAGCGCCTCGACGCATTCGGGATTGAACTGCGACCCTGACTTGTCGCGCAGTTCCTCGAAGGCGACATCCTGCGAGAGCGCACGGCGGTATGAACGCGTCGAGGTCATCGCGTCGAAGGCGTCGGCAACGGCGACGATGTGCGCTTCTTGGACCAACCGATCCCGCTCACGCGCCTCATCGACGTTGAAGTGCGCGTGGCGATCCGACGCCGTCCCCACCATCGAACGCATGAAATCGACCCGAGTGAGGATGTCGACACAGACCTGGTTGTGCCGTTGCACGATGCAGTACTCGTCCTCGGTCAGGCGCCCCGGCTTGTTCAGAATCCTCCGCGGCACGGCCAGCTTCCCGACATCGTGGAGCAGGGCCGCATATCGCAGGTGGGAAAGGGCCGGCGCAGAGAACCGCAACTCCTCTCCGATGTACAACGCGTACTTGGCGACACGCTCGGTGTGCCCCGCGGTGTACTCGTCTTTCGCTTCGATCGTCCGGATGAAGACCTTGACGGTGGCATCGTGCGCGGCGCGCAGCTCGAGGAACGAGGCGAACGCCTGTCTGGCGATGGCAGCCGGTATGACAAGAAGCGGGATGACGACCGGGCCAAGCGATCGGTAGAGCTCGCCGACGAGCACGCCAAGGAGCCCGAATGCCAGATAGTTCGGCAGCTCGGGGTACATGTCCGACCACACGCTCCTCACGGAGAGCCGGTGGTTGAAGCTGACCTGCAGCAGGACGAGCACGACGTTCACCGTCGCAAAAGCAGCGACGGCCCCAGCGAACGCAGCGGGTGTGCCAACCGGCTCGAGCTGGATGTACAACGAGGCGGCCGCGGCTGAGGCGATCAGGTACTGCGAACAGTCGAACAACACCGCCGTGTAACGGCCCTTGTGTACGAGCGAGCGGCGCAATCCGCCACCGAGGCCGACGATCGCAGCGCCAAGGACGACACCGTGGGAGCCGAACGCGGCGATCGAGGCGAGGACCGCCATGAAGCACGGACTGATCTCCGCGGCGGAGGGCAGGGAGAAGTCGGCGTTTGCGGCCACGACCAGCAGCACCGAGAAGATGACGAGAGGTTGGATCTTCGGCAACTCCGCCCCGCCAGCGAGCAAGGCAGCAAGAAGACCCATGGCCGCCCCAGCGCACGCAAGTTCGAATGGCCATCCGCGGAGGACGACCACCTTCGGGCGAGTCTTCACCTGTCCCAACCTTTTGCCGAATCAGAGGGGAAGTCGGCAGAAGCGCCCTATGAGTTTATGGACGACACGGCGATCAGCTGCCGTGGAAGCCCGCCCCGCTGGACAGCAGGACGGTCGCGAACGCGGCCAGAACTGCAAAGACCTTACGCATGGTGGAAGCACGCCTCCTCGAGTGGTGTACCTCCCCCGCACTTCGCTGAATTGGCGAGAGGGTTCCGCTCCGCTCAAGGTTGACGGCCTTCCGCCGGCTACCCCTCTATTCGGTTGTCAACGTTCAGATTGGGCGTGACGCGCGTCGCCCGGCTTTGGAACTTTCATGCCGAAATACGCCGCCCAAACGGGTGTCGGGTTCGCTCCGAAACGTCCTGAAGGTCCCCTGACGGATGTCAATTCTGGCCGGGTCGGGGCAGACGTGAAATAGGTCGCGCGCCCCATTTGCCGCCGGTCACGAATGACCATCGAATGGCTGCGGACAGCGGCGTGGCATCGTCTGCATCACGCGGCGAAGCGCAGACACGGGGGTTGCCCGACGCTTGACCAGCACATGTGCCAGCAGCTGACGCTGTGGCTAACGTTCGGCGCCGTGGAGGACCCCGAGCTCGCCCACATCGAGAAGGAGCTCTGCCGCCTGCCGGAAGTGAACGCGGCCCGCATCGTGGCCGACGACATCGGGCGCCCCCGGGAGCTCCACATCCTGGCCAACGCCGACAAGAGTCCCAAGCAGATCGCCCGCGACGTGCAGTCAGTCGCCATGGCCAGCTTCGGCATGGAGATCGACCACCGGATCATCTCCGTCGTCCAGCTCGACCGCAGTCATCTGGAACCGGTCGTGGCGCCGGTCGGCCAGGCGCGCGTCTCTATCGGCGCCATTTCGTCCGAGCAACGGGGCATGCGCAACCACGCTCGTGTCACCCTGCAACGGGGCGACGACGAGGCGGTGGGATTGGCCGAAGGGTCCATCGCCGAGTCGTCCCGCAACCGCGCCGTTGCACAGGCGACCCTCGAGGCGCTGCGCCACCTGGTCTCGGGCGCCGAGAGCGCCGACGTGGAGATGGCCGTTCTCCTGCCGCTCGGGGGCCGAGAGGTCGCCGTCGTCACGTTGGTGTTCCTCGTGCCCCCCCTCGAGGAGATCGTCTCGGGCTCGGCGGTCGTGCGCGGCGGCAACGAATCCGAAGCCCTCGCCCGGGCCGTCCTCGACGCCAGCAACCGGCGCCTGCAGGCGCCCGTCGAAGTTCGCTGACGAGGCCGACCGCCGCCTTCGTCTCCTTCCGCCTCGGCGGCCGCGACGGCGTGTCCGTCGAGGCGGCCAAGTGGACAGCGGTTCTGCGCGAGCTCGGGTTCGACATCCTCACGGTCGCCGGCAGTGGACCTGTCGACCGCCGGGTCGACGGCCTCGGGATCGATGACGACAACGGCCCGGATCCCCTTGACCTGCGTACGGCCCTCGGCGATGTCGAGCTCGTCGTGGCCGAGAACATCTGCTCCTTGCCGATGAACCTGGCCGCCACTTGCGCCGTGAGCGACGCCCTCGCCGGCCGGCCGGCGTTGCTCCACCATCACGACCTTCCGTGGCAACGGGAGCGCTTCGCCCACCTCGACGGCCTTCCCTCCGACGACCGCTCGTGGGTCCACGTGACGACGAGCGCGCTGAGTGCAGGCGAGCTGCTCGCCCGGCGAGGCATCTGTGCCGCCGTCGTGCACAACGCCTTCGACGTCGACGCATCCGGCGGCAACCGCGACCGGGCACGAACGGCGATGGACATCGACCCCGGCGAGCGCGTGCTGCTGCAGCCGACGCGTGCGCTGGCCCGGAAGAACATCCCGGTGGGGATCGGATTGGCCGAGGCCGTCGGCGCCACCTACTGGCTCACGGGGGCCGCCGAAGAGGACTACGGCGACGAGCTCGCCCGCCTCCTCGACGCGGCGAACACCCGGACGATCCACGGCAACCCCGGACTCGACCCCGCCGACGTCTACGCAGCGGCCGACGCCGTCGTGCTGCCGTCGACGTGGGAGGGCTTCGGCAATCCGACGGTCGAGGCGGCGATCTTCCGCCGGCCGCTCGCGGTTGGCGACTACCCCGTCGCCGAGGAGCTGCGCTCGTTCGGCTTCGAGTGGCTCCCGGTCACCGACCCGGCGCCGCTGGCGGCGTGGCTCGACCACCCAGACAAGGCGCTCCTCGACACCAACCACGCCACCGCCCGGCGGCACTTCTCCCTGGCCCGGCTCCGGCGCCAGCTCCGCCACCTGCTGGAGGAGCGAGGCTGGCTGCCGTGACCGAGCCGAACGAAGACCCCGTCCTGGCGCGGCGGGCCCGCTACGACCGGGCCAGCCGCCTCGGCCAGCGCGCCGGATACCTCTGCATTCTCGTCGCCATCGTCGCCTTCGTCATCGGCTTCGCCACGAGCTACTCGACGCCCGTCGTCGTGGTGATCGTCGCCGGGCTCGGTGTGGGCTCGGTGCTGCT
>JAFASB010000069.1 GCA_019244985.1 Acidimicrobiia bacterium
ACGCCGCTGGCCGCATCGACGATGACTTCGTCGCCCTCGATGGCACGCGTCACCATGAGCGGCGCCAGCGCCAGGCCGGCGGCCGTGGGATAGCACCCGGGCACGGCGACGGCCTCAGCCTTCTGCACCTCGTAGCGGAACAGCTCAGGAAGGCCGTAGACGAAGGTCCCGAGGAGCTCGGGGGCGGCGTGTTCCTCGCCGTACCAGCGCGGGTACAGCGCCGCGTCCCTCAGACGGAAATCGGCAGAGAGATCGACGACCTTGTCGGCGCGCCGCTGGAGGTCGGGCGCCAGCTGCTGGGACATACCGTGGGGCAGGGCCAGGAACACGAGGTCGAGGCCGTCGGCAAGCGTGGCGTCGTAGGGCTCGAACCGCGTGCGGGGGTAGGCGGCCGCCAGGCTCGGATAGAGGTCGGCGACCTCTGTCCCCGCCTGGGTCTCCCCCATGGCCCACGCCAGCTCGAGCTGCGGATGCTCGAAGCAGAGACGAAGAAGTTCAGCCCCGGTGTAGCCGGAAGCCCCGACGATGCCAACCCGATACATGCCGGCCAGCATACGAGACTCTGAATAAAGATACAAAGACTGGGCGACCGTCGGTCACTCGTAGTCGGTGGCCCAATCCTTCTCTTCCACGTCCCAGACCACGTCACCGGGGGTCATCATCTGCACTGTGACGTGGCTCATCGCCGACGTCGGCGTGCCGCCGTGCCAGTGCCACTCGTTGGGCGCCACCGTCACGACGTCGCCCGGGCGGACGGTCCGGCGTTCGGATTCCGTCGCCACGATGCCTTCGCCGTCGGCGATGTAGAGCAGCTGGCCCGAGCGATGGAAGTGGGGATGTGTACGCCCCCCGGCGTCGAAGTGCACGACGAAGACGGCCGGCTCGGAACCGAAGGGGCTGTTGAGCATCTGGAACTTCGCTCGCCCCTGGAAGTGCGGCGTGTACTCGTCGGGCAGCTCGCCCTTGGCTGCGTCAGCATGCTCGAAGTCCATGTGTCGTCCCTACCCGCGCAGGGTGGCAGGCAGTGCCGACTCGACCGCGTCGATGCAGCGGCGGCGGACCTCGCCGACCTCTTCGTCGGTCAGCGTGCGGTCGAGGGCGTTGAACCGCAGCCGGTAGGCGAGGCTGCGCTTCCCCTCGCCAAGCCGTGCTCCGCGGAAGACGTCGAAGAGACGCACGTCGACGAGAAGATCGCCGCCGGCGGCGCGCAGACGCTCCTCGACCGCCTCCGCCGGCGTCGCGTCGTCCACGACGAAGGCAAGGTCGATGTCGGATGCCGGGAAGCGACTGACCGGATGGAACACGGCGGGGCGGCGAGGCGCGCCGAGCAGGCGTTCGAGGTCGACGCAGATCCACGCCACGCGGCCCTCGAGCTCGTGGGCCGACACCACGTCGGGATCGACCTCGCCGATCTCGCCGACCTCGCGGTCATCGGCCTTCAGCAATGCGGCTCGCGTCGGGTGAAGACCGGCGCGCTCGGAGGCCTGCACGGTGACGCGCTCGAGACCCAAGGCGCCGCGCAGCACGTCCCACACCCGCATGGCGTCCCGCGCGTCGCCGCCTGCCATAGCGACGGCAACCAGTTCGCGCTCCCTCGGCAAAGAGTCACCCGCCGCCGGCGGGTGGAACACGCGGCCCACTTCGAACAGGCGGACGTTCGGGTTCTGGTGGCGGGCGTTCGTGGCCAGGGCACGCAGCAGGCCGGGGAGCAACGACGGCCGGAGCAACGGTTCGGCCTGGTCGAGCGGGTTGGCGACGCGCACTGCCTCCGTCGGAAGTCCCGCCTTCTCGAGGTCGGGCACCCCGAGGAAGGCAGTGGTCCACGCCTCGGACAGGCCGGCGCCGGCGAGGACCTCGCGCACGCGTCGGCGGTCGCGCTGGTGAGGGGTGAGGCGGCCGACCTCGGGGCTCAGGGGGACGGTGCGCGGGATGTTCGAATACCCGTGGTGGCGGGCGACCTCCTCGATGACGTCGATCTCGAGCGCGCTGTCCGGCCGCCACGACGGGATCGTCACCCGCCAGCCGCCGCGCGCCGTCGCGCACGCGAACCCGATCGGCTCGAGATAGCGACGCACGTCGTCGGATGTCAGCGCCGTCCCCAGGACCTCATTGACCTTCCGTGTGCGCACCATGGGCTTGGCGGGCTTGGGGAGGCGCCCGCTGACGTCGAGGAGGCCGCCGGTCGGCCGGGCCCCTGCGACCTGCCCGAGCAGATCGACGAAGCGGCCGACGGCGCGGTCGATGCCCGCGTGGTCGGTCCCCCGCTCGAACCGGGCGGAGGCCTCGGTGCGGAGGCCGAGCCGTCGCGCCGTGCGGGCAATCGACATCGGATCGAAATAGGCGGTCTCGAGCAGGACCGACGTCGTCGTGGCTGAGATCTCCGAGCTGGCGCCCCCCATGACCCCCCCGATCCCGACCGGCGCGCCCTCTGCATCGCAGATCAGGCAGTCGTCGGGACCGACCGGTCTTTCGACGTCGTCGAGCGTGGTCACGGTCTCGCCCTTCTTGCCTTTGCGGACAACAAGGCCCTCACCGGGCAGGCGCGCCAGGTCGTACGGGTGGTTGGGCTGGCCGAGCTCGAGCATCACGTAGTTCGACACATCGACCACGTTGTTGATCGGACGCATGCCCGCGAGCGTCAATCGCCGAGCAAGCCAGGCGGGCGATGGGCCCACGGTGACGTCGTCGAGCACCAGGCCGGTGAAGCGTGGGCACAGGTCTTTGGACTTCACGGCGATCGACGCCCGGCTCTCCCCCGCTGCGATCAGCGACACGTCGGGGAGCGAGAACGGCATGCCCAACTTGGCGGCCAGGTCGCGCGCGACACCGGCGACCGAGAGCGCGTCGGGTCGGTTGGGTGTGACGTCGAGCTCGAAGACGACGTCGGGCTCCATCGCCAGTGCCTCGCGCAGCGGTACGCCCGGCTCCGCGTCGACGGCGAGCACGAGGATGCCGCCGTGGTCGTCGGACAGAGCCAGCTCCGACGCGGAGCACAGCATCCCGTCGGACCACTCCCCTCGAACCTTTCGGCGCTCGATCTTCGCCCCGTTGGGGAGCGTCGTGCCGACGCGCGCCAGGGGGACCAGATCACCGGCGCCGAAGTTGAAAGCGCCGCAGACGATCTGGAGCTGGCCGTCACCGGCATCGACGTCGACTAGCTGCACCTTGTCGGCGCCGGGGTGCTCATGGGTCGCGAGGACGCGGGCCACGACGACGCTCCCGTCGAGCGCGCCGATCTCGGTGACGCCGTCGACCACCAGGCCCAGCTCGTTGAAGGCATCGACGAGCGCGCTCGTCTCGCCCTCGACGGGCGCGAAGTCCCTGAGCCACGAGAGGGGAACGAGCATCCTGCGACTCTAAAACTGGGACAGGAAACGGATGTCGTTGACCAAGAAGTCCCGCTCATCGTCGACCTGATGGCGGATCTGGGCGAGGCGGTCGATCCCGAAGCCGAAGGCGAAGCCCGTCCACTCCTCGGGATCGATCCCGCCCGCCTTGAGAACGTTGGGGTGCACCATCCCGCAGCCACCCAGCTCGATCCACCCGGTCTGAGAACACACCCGGCACCCGTCGCCGTGGCAGAAGATGCACGTGACCTCGAACTCCGCCGAGGGCTCGGTGAACGGGAAGTACGACGGACGAAGGCGGGCGTGAGTCCCGGGCCCGAAGTAGGCGTTGGTGAACGTCTCGATGGTGCCGGCGAGATCGGCAAAGGAGATTCCCTTGTCGACGACCAGCCCTTCGATCTGGTGGAACACCGCAAGGTGACGTGGGTCGGGGGTCTCGTACCGGTACACGCGCCCAGGGGCGACGATGTAGATCGGCGGTGCCTGTGACTGCATGACCCGAACCTGCACCGGTGACGTGTGTGTCCGCAGGAGCACGGTCTCCGGCTCGCCGAGGTCGAGATAGAAGGTGTCCCACATGCTGCGTGCCGGGTGCGCAGGCGGCATGTTCAACGCCTCGAAGTTGTGCCAGTCGTCCTCGGCCTCGGGGCCTTCGGCGATCTGGTAGCCCATCCCGACGAAGACGTCTTCCAGCTCGTCGCGCGTCTGCGTGGTGAGGTGAAGATGACCGCGGCCGGCGCTGGGGATCACCTCGGTGAGATCGAGACGCTCGGCTTGGAGCCGTTGCCGGCGCTCGTCGGCGGCCAGGCTACGACGGCGCTCCTCGACCGCGCGCTGCACCGTCGTGCGGGCCTCGTTGACTCGCCGGCCGGCCTCCTTCCGCTCGTCGGGCGGCAACGCGCCCAGGCGCTGATTGAAGGCGGCGAGCGGCGACTTCTTGCCGAGAAGCTCCTGTTCGACGGCGCGCAGCTCGTCGAGGCTGGCCGCGGCGCGCACGCGCTCGACGCCGG
>JAFASB010000080.1 GCA_019244985.1 Acidimicrobiia bacterium
CACAGCCGGTCGAGGGGGCGCAACAGGTAGCCGCCCGACTCGTACTCAACGGTCAGCTGACCGACTTCGACGTGCATCATGCCCCCTCGAAGGCGAAAGCGGGATCGATCGACAGGACCCGCCGGACGGCCGTCACGCTCGCAGCGGCGGCGACGGCAACGGCGACGCCGACGAGAAGCACTCGGTGCCACCCCGCGATCTCGGCGCGCATCGGCATCATCGGCGCGATCACCCGGGCGAGGACGATGCCCACGGCGCATGCGGTGAGCGCCAGCAGCAGTGCCTGCACGACGACCCCGGCGAGCAAGGAGCGATCCGTCGCTCCGATGGCCTTGAACACGGCGATGTCGCGGACTCGGTCGATCGTCGACAGGTAGACGACCGATCCGATCACGAGCGCAGCGACGACCCACAACAGGGCGAGCACCAAGGTGATCGTCTTGCGGGCGTTCTTGATCGGCGCAATGACGTCACGGAACGTCTCGTCGTTGCTCCGCAGGATCAGCCCCGTCGGAAGTGAGGGCGGCGAACCCTGCACAGCGATGGTTGTCGCCAACGGCTGTCCGCCGTACGCGATGGCCTGCGCCTCGTCCAGCGTGACGTAGACACTGGGCACGCCGGCCCGGTAGGTCAGTCCGCTCGTGAGCCCGACGACGCGGACGGCATGACCGTTGACGGTCGCCACGTCACCGATGCCGACCCCAAGAGACCGCTCGGCGGTGGCCTCACCCTTCGTCAGCGGAGCTCGTCCGTCGACGACCGGGGGGGCAGCGAAGGTCGCCGGCACGACGCCGAGAATGTTGACGTCGGGACGGTCGTTGCCGTGCTCGAGCGTCCCGCGGAGAACAGCAACCGGCGTCGCCGGGCCGCCACGGTCCGCGCCGAACTCGGAGGCGGTCGACGCGGGAAGCGTCGCCGACGACATGAACGGGCCGGATGTGCCGGCGGGGACGACCCAGCTCCGGGCATGGAAGGCGCCGATCGTGCGGTGGGCCTCGTTCGGGAAGCTGGCGTTCACGCCGGCAAGCACGAGCGTGAGTCCGAGCACGACCGACGTCCCCACCAGCGCGACCGCGAAGCGCCGCCGGCGCCACGCCAAGTCGAGGATGCTCATTCGGATCAACTGGGCTCCTTTCGGTCGAACCGAATCCACCGTCGCGGACACCGTGCGCATTTACGAGGTCGACAGATGCACGTCGACTGCGCGCGATTACTCATTGGGCCTCGAACGCGACTGCTCGCGACGCATTGCAATGGCTTTGCAACGCCGGCAACAGGCTGATCGGCGAACGCGTGACAGCGCTCGCTGGGATCACGCGGGCGGATGGCCGCACCGGCGTGTTGGACCTCCCCTTGATCGTGCTTATCGCTCTGCTTCCTTTTCGAGGTGGCGCCTGCTGCCCGGCGGACGCGTCGTAGCAATATCCGCCCCTCGCCGGAGGAATCAGCGACGCGGGACCCACGGGGGCCTCAAGTACGATGGATACGACGGCGCTTCGACGTCGGAAGTGCTGGGGAGGGCAAGGACAGTGGCTGGGACTGGGGTCGTGACGTTGTTGTTCACGGACCTCGTCGGCGTGGAGCAGACGCTGGAGCGGCTCGGAGACGAGGGGTTCGAGCAGGTCCGTCGCACCCACTTCCACCTGCTCCGGGAGGTCGTGGCGCGGCACGGCGGAGCAGAGGTGAAGAACCTCGGCGAGGGTCTGATGATCGCTATGGCGAGCGCCTCTGCCGCAGTTCGGTGTGCCGTGGAGATCCAGCGTGGCGTCCATCGCCAGAACGCCGCCGGTGGCGAACGAATGCAGGTCCGCGTCGGCCTGCACGTGGGTGAGCCGATCCAGGACGAGGCTGACTACTTCGGGACGCCGGTCGTCGTGGCCAAGCGGCTCTGCGACCTCGCCCAGCCCGGCGAGATTCTGGCGTCGGGGCTCGTGCGGGACCTCGTCGGCGCGCGTCGCGACGTGCAGTTCGACGAGGTGGGACCCGTGGCCCTGAAGGGGCTCGCGACCCCGACCGAAGCAGTGCGAGTCCTGTGGCAAACGGACGCGACGTCGGCATCCGGCGACGCCGCGGTGCCGCTCCCGGAGTCGCTGGCCCGGCGCCACCGAAGCCCGTTCGTCGGCCGCGCCGAGCAGTCGCGCGTCCTGACGCAGGGCTGGAAGGCCGCCGCGAACGGTGAGAGGCACATCGCGTTCGTCTCCGGCGAGCCCGGCATCGGGAAGACCCGCCTCGCGACCGAACTGGCCACCACCGCCCACGCCGACGACGCATGGGTCACCTTCGGTCGGGCGGACGACGACCTCGGCGTGCCATACAAGCCGTGGGCGGAGGCGCTCGCCCACCTCATCAACCACGCTCCGGCCGACGTACTTGCCGGCGTGGTGGCCACCAACGGCGCCGAGCTCGCCCGCTTGGTCCCAGACTTGGAGCGCCGCTTCGACAACCTCCCTGGCCGTCGCAGCAACGATCCCGAGACCGTGCGGTACCTCCTTTGCGAGGCAGTAGTAGCGCTGCTGCAGGCATTGGCGCAGGCCCGACCCGTCCTTGTGGTCCTCGATGACATGCATTGGGCGGACGCCGCATCGATCGGGCTGCTCCGACATGTCTGTCGGAGGATCACCAGCGCCCGCCTGATGATCGTCGCGACGTATCGCGAATCGGACCTTGGGGCGGGGCACCCGCTCATCGACTGCCTCGCCGCCCTCCGTCGCGAAGAAGGCGTCGACCGCGTTCAGCTGAGCGGGCTGGACGACCTCGAGTTGACCGCCCTCCTTGAAGGTCTCGCCGGGCATTCGCTCGGGCGGGAGGGTTCGGAGTTCGCGGCGGTGGTGCGCCGGGAGACCGCGGGCAACCCCTTCTATACGCAGGAAGTGCTCCTCCACCTCACCGAAACCGGCGCCCTCGCCCAGAACAGCGGCGGCCGCTGGGTCGTGAAGGGGTCGTCGGTGACATTCGACCTCCCGGTGAGCGTTCGCGAAGTCGTCGCCAACCGGGTCTGGCGTCTCGGTGATGAGGCAGCGCAGACCTTGTCGGTCGCCGCCGTCATCGGCGCCGAGTTCGACGTCCCGCTTCTCGCTGCCGTCGTCGACGCCCCACAGGACGAGGTCCTCGACGTCCTCGAGGCCGCAGAGGCGGCGGCACTCGTGGCTGAGGTGCCCGGCGCCGTTGACCGGTTCACGTTCGTACACGCCCTGGTCCAACAGACGCTGTATATGGACCTCTCCGCGGCGCGGCGCCGCCGGATCCATCGACGCGTTGGCGAGGCGCTCGAGGTGCTCGGCGGGCAAGGCGACCGCGTCGGGGAACTCGCGCGCCATTGGGGAGCCGCGCTCGAGCCGATCGAAGCCGAGAAGGCGGTCAGCTACGCGATCCAGGCCGGCGAGCGGGCACTGGAGGCTCTCGCGCCGCACGAGGCCGTCCGCTGGTTCACCCAGGCCGGCGAGCAGATCGACTTGCTCTCGCCCGATTCTGTTCTACGCACGCGCATGCTGGTGGGGCTGGGGGACGCCCAACGCCAGGTGGGCGATCCCGCCTACCGATCGACATTGCTCGATGCCGGCGCGCGGGCAGTCGCCGCCGGCGACCGGGAACTGCTGGTGCGGTCTGCCCTCGCGAGCTACCGCGGATTCGTCGGCAGCGTGGGCCACATCGACGACGAGCGCGTGCAGCTCCTGGAGGCGGCGCTTGCCGCGGTCGGCTCCGACGACTCTGCGGACCGAGCTCGGTTGCTCGCCACTCTGTCCGCAGAGTTGGCGTTCGGAGCACCGTACGAACGCCGCCGGTCCCTCGCTGACGAGGGTGTTGCGGTCGCACGCCGTACCGGCGACAACTTCGCGCTGCTCGACGCCCTGACGCGCCCCTACGTGGCCCTCGCCGTACCCGAGGCGCTGTCGGACCGACTCGCGCGGTCGGCGGAGGCCATTGCCCTCGCCACCTCCGTCGCCGATCCGGTCGCGGGTTTCTGGGCTTTGCACTACGGCGCCATGGACTCCCTCGAAGAGGGCGACATCGCTACCACCGACGACCGACTCGATCAGTCGCGCGTCCTCGCCGACCGCGTGGCGCAGCCATTCGTCGTGTGGGCTGCGACGCGATTCCACTCTCTACGCGTCCTGCTCGGCGGTGACGCCGCAGAGGCGGAAACCGTCGCCACCGAGGCATTCCAGATTGCCGTCGACGCAGGCGAGCCCGACGCGGCAGTCCTTTTCGGCGGCCAGCTGGCCGCAGTGCGCCGGCACCAGGGCCGTCTGTCAGAGCTCGTCGACGCGCTGCGCACGGTGGCAGCCGACAGCCCGGGGATCCCGACATTCGGCGCGGCGGCGGTCCGGGCGGTGCTGGAAGCGGACCCCAACGCCGCTCGCGCCGACCTGCGAAATGCGGCGGCGGCCGGCTTCGTCCAGCCCTATGACGTCACGTGGCTGGCGGGGATGACGCTCTGGGCAGAGATCGCCGCTGATCTCGGTGAAGAAGGGCCGGCTGCAGCCCTCTACGACGTCCTGGCGCCGTGGCGTGGCCACGTCGCGGGCGTGACGACCATTCTCTGCGGCGGCGCCGTCGATCACTTCCTGGGACGGCTGGCAACCGTGCTCGGACGCACCGATGCCGGCATCGCCGATCTCCACCAGGCCCTCGTGATGCACGAGTGCCTGAGGGCCCCCTACTGGACAGCGGCGACCGAGGTCGCCCTTGCCACAGCTCTTCGCGACAGCGATCGCGAAGCCGCGCGCAGGTTTGCGACACAGGCGCATGAGCGAGCGCAGGCGCACGACTGCGGGCGGATCGCCGCGGACGCCGAACAGCTGCTCTCGGCGCTCACCTAACCGCCGCCTCTCGGCCGGGCGCCCCCGCTAGATCGCTTCGCCGTGGGCGGCGATGCGGTCCCAGTCGAGCTCGATGCCAAGGCCCGGTCCGCTGGGCATGACGACGTCGCCTGTCGAGTCGATGGTGATCGGCTCGGTGAGCATGAAGTCCCGTGCCTCTGGAATCCATCCCGGCGGGTCATAGGGGTATTCGCACCAGCCGCCGTTGGGGACGGCGGCCATGAC
>JAFASB010000119.1 GCA_019244985.1 Acidimicrobiia bacterium
CGACGCGGAACGTACGGAGGCCCGCCTCGGTGTCGGCGATCATGTACCACGTCGTCCCCTTGGCGGCGAGGCCAAGAGGATGCACGACCCGCGTGCTCGGCTCGCGGTTGCGGGCCACATAATCGAGCGTGCACTGCTCGCCCTCGACGACCGCCTTCTGCACGGCGTCGAGCAGTGGCGGGACGGGCCGCGGCCTCGACATCCCGTCCCAGCCCGTGGGGTCGACGACGACCGCCGTCGTCGCCGCCTCGGCGCCGGATCGCAGCGGCTCCGGCAGGGCCCGCACCAGCTTCCGCAGCGCGGCTTTCACCTGCGGGGTCGCCATCGGCGAGGGGCCGGCGACGAGGAACAGGGCGCGGGCCTCCGACGCCGTGAGCCCGCTCAGGTCGGTGCGCCCTCCGCCCGCCAGTCGCCAGCCACCGTTGCGGCCCTGCTGCGAGTAGATCGGGATTCCCGCCATCCCGAGCGCCTCGAGGTCACGCCGAGCGGTGCGCTCGGAGACCTCGAGCTCGTCCGCGACCTCGGCCGCCGTGACCTGTCCGCGCTGCTGCAGCAGGAGCAGGATCGCCACCAGCCGGTCGGCACGCACCTCTCGACTATGACACGCAAACCGGTCAGCCTCTGACCGGTTCCGGCGACGGCCAGTAGCCTCGGATCGTGTTGGAGGCCGACGTCGTCGTGGTCGGCGGCGGGCCCGCGGGCGCGGCCGCCGCCATCACCCTGGCCCGGGCCCGCCGGGACGTCGTTGTCGTCGACCGGGCCCGTTTTCCCCGCGACAAGTGCTGTGGCGACGGGCTGACCGCGGGCGCCCTCCGCCACCTCGAGGCGCTCGGCCTGCGCCCCGAGACCGTGCGGTCGTGGCAGCAGGTCGACGACGTCTGGGTGCGGTCGCCTTCGGGGCGAGTGGCCTGCTTCCCGATGCCCCGCGGCCAGGGCGTGTTCGCAGCGGTGGCCGAGCGCGCCGACCTGGACGCCGCCTTGCTCGACGTGGCGCGTGCTGCCGGTGCGAAGGTGCACGACGGCCACGGACTGACCGACGCACGTTTGATCGACGACCACGTCGAGCTCGACGTCGAAGGCGTCGGCGTCGTTCGCGCGCCGTACGCGGTGGGCGCCGACGGCATGTGGTCGCCGCTGCGCAAGGCCCTGGGTGCCGACGAGCCCGGCTACCTCGGCGAGTGGCACGCGTTCCGTCAGTACTTCAGCGGAGTCGGACCTCAGGCCGCCGGCCTGTGGGTTTGGTTCGAGCCCGACTTCCTGCCCGGTTACGCGTGGTCGTTCCCACTGCCGGGCGGTCGAGCCAACGTGGGGTTCGGCATCCAGCGCAACTCCGGCATCCGGGTGCGGGACATGAAAGACCTGTGGCCCGACCTGCTCGCCCGCCCGCACATCAAAGAGGTGCTCGGTCCGGATGCTGTCGCCGAAGCACCGCACCGCGCCTGGCCGATCCCGGCGCGCGTCGACAAGGCCGCACTCTCGAGAGGGCGAGCGCTGTTCGTCGGCGACGCCGCGGCGGCCACCGATCCGATGACGGGCGAGGGCATCGCACAAGCGCTGCTCACCGGCCGCTTGGGCGCGGAGGCGATCGTCGAGGCCGGACCGTCAGACGCCGCCCGGGCGACGTCGACCTACGAACGCTCGGTCCGGCGCGAGCTCGTCGCCGACCACCACATGTCGATGCTCCTCGGCCGCGCCCTCAAGCACCGCAAAGGTGCGCGGGGCGCCGTCCGCATCGCCGGTGCCACCGACTGGACGCGCCGCAACTTCGCCCGCTGGCTCTTCGAGGACTACCCGCGAGCAATCCTGCTGACGCCCCGCCGCTGGCACCGCCAGATGCTCACCGGCCCGGGGGCCTACGCCCCCTAGCCAACCGCCAAACCTCTCCGATGTTGCGCCCGCGCTCCCCTTGTGCCTGTTTTCCAGGCCGATTTCCAAGATCGGAGAGGTATTGGGGCGAAACGGACTCGGATTCAGGGGTGGAGCTGGGTTAGCCCCGCCGGGTCTCCGACCAGGTCTTGCCGGTCTCGACGTCGATGTCGTGTGGCAGGCGGAGGACCCGTTCCGCAACGATGTTGCGCTGCACCTCGCTCGTGCCGCCGCCGACGGTCAGTGCGGCGGAGAAAAGGAAGCCGTAGTTCCAGCTGCCGTCGCCCTGGCCGAGCGGTCCGGCCGTCGACAGCATGGCGGACGTCCCGGCCAGGTCCTTGGCCAGGTTCATCACGTGCTGGCCGTGCTCGTCGGCCAACGCCTTGCGCACCGACGCTTCCGGGCCCGGCGGCTTGCCCTGCACGGCGGCGCTCACGGTCCGCAAACGGATGAGGCGCAGGATCTCGGCCTCGCAGTAGATCCGCGCCACGCGCTGGCGAAGCAACGGATCCGAGACGCCGCCTGCGTTGCGCACGAGGTCGACGAGCTCGAACGCTGTCGGCCCGTTGCCCCACAGCACGCCGCCGGTCGACAGCGACACCCGCTCGTTCGAGAGCGTGACCTTGGCCAGCGCCCAGCCCCGGTTCTCTTCCCCGATCAAATTCGAAGCCGGGATGCGCACGTCGTCGAAGAACACCTCGTTGAACGTGTGCATCCCTGTCATTTCGATGATCGGACGGATCTCGATGCCCGGGAGGTCCATCGGGCAGACGAAGTAGGAGATGCCCTGGTGCTTCGGCGCGTCGGGATCGGTGCGGGCGATGAGGATGCCGAACTTGGCGATGTGGCCGAACGATGTCCAGATCTTCTGGCCGTTGACGACGTAGACGTCGCCGTCACGAATGGCCCGGGTCGACAGGTTGGCGAGGTCGGACCCGGCGCCCGGCTCGCTGAACAGCTGACACCAGAAGTCCTCGGCGGCGAGCAGCGGGAAGAGGTAGCGCTCCTTCTGCTCCTCGCTCCCCGCGTGCAGCAACGTCGGCCCCGCCCACCCGATGCCGATCGGGTTCACCGGCCGCGACACGGACGCCCGACGCATCTCGTCGTCGACGATCAACTGGTGGACGGGGTCGGCGCCCAGGCCCCACGGTGCCGGCCAATGCGGGGCGACGAAGCCCGCCTCGGCGAGCTGCCGGCCGGTGGGCCGGGGGTGCTCCGCGAGCCACGAACGAATGGCAACGCGACGCGGATCGTCCTCACCGGGTAGTTCGAAGTCCACAAGGGGAGCCTAAAGTTCCGGCCCAATGAGCGACAACGGGTGGAACTTCGCCGACGTGTGGGAGCTGATCGCCGACCTGCAGCCGGACAAGCCGGCACTGGTACAGGGCGACCGACGGTCGACGTGGGCGGAGTACGACCGTCGGGCCGACAGCGTCGCCCGGGCCCTGCTCGACGCCGGTGCCGAGCGCCAGGACAAGGTCGCCCAGTACCTCTACAACTGCCCCGAGTACCTCGAGTCGGTGTACGCCTCGATGAAGGCGGGGTTGGTGCCGGTCAACACCAACTACCGCTACGGCGACGAGGAGCTCGTCTACCTCTGGGACAACGCCGACGCCGTCGCCGTGATGTTCCACGGCGCCTTCGCCGACCGCATCGAGGCCATCCGGAGCCGCGTGCCGAAGGTGCGGCTGTGGCTGTGGGTCGACGACGGCAGTGGTCCGTGCCCCGAGTGGGCAACGCCGTACGAGGACGTGGCCAAGCAGGCGACCGACCGTGTGACGCCACCGTGGGGCCGCAGTGGCGACGACC
Organism: Acidimicrobiia bacterium; assembly: GCA_019244985.1. Classification (GTDB taxonomy): domain Bacteria; phylum Actinomycetota; class Acidimicrobiia; order Acidimicrobiales; family AC-14; genus CADDZP01. The sequence goes on from JAFASB010000119.1 coordinate 3,676, forward strand.
TCTACATGCTCTACACGGGCGGGACGACCGGCATGCCGAAGGGCGTCATGTGGCGCCAGGACGACCTCTACGTGCGCTTCTCCCAGGCGGTCATGCACGACCCCGAAGAACCCGACCTCGACGCCGTTCGGACGCGCATCGAGAACGCCACGCCGGTTGTCGGGCTCCCGGCGTGCCCGCTCATGCATGGCACCGGGGCCTTCACGTCGTTCCAGACGATGTTCATGGGCGGCTCGGTCGCCTTGTTGACCTCACGCAAGTTCGACGTGGTCGAGCTGCTCGACACCATCGAGCGTGAGCGGGTCAACACGATCGCGATCGTCGGAGACGCCTTCGCCCGACCGATGCTGGCCGCCCTCGAAGAGAACCCGGAGCACTGGGACATCTCCAGCCTGATGATCATGATCTCGTCGGGTGTGATGTGGAGCGAGTCCGTGAAGCAGGGCCTGCTCCGACATCACGCCGGCATGTTGCTCGTCGACGCCTTCTCGTCGTCGGAAGCCCTCGGCATGGGCCAGTCGATCTCGAGTGCGGGCGGCGCGGCCAAGACCGCCAAGTTCATCCTCGGCGAGAACGCGCGTGTGCTCACCGACGACGGCCGCGATGTGGCCGCGGGGTCGGGCGACATCGGCCGCGTCGCCGTCCGAGGCCGCGCCCCGGTCGGTTACTACAAGGACCCGGAAAAGTCCGAGCGCACGTTCCCGGTCATCGACGGCGAGCGCTACTCGGTGCCCGGCGACTACGCCACCGTCGAGGCCGACGGCACCCTCCGGCTCCTCGGCCGCGGCTCGGTCTGCATCAACACCGGCGGCGAGAAGGTCTACCCCGAGGAGGTCGAGGAGGCGCTCAAGGAACACGCCGCGGTGCGTGACGCGGTCGTCGTCGGGGTCCCCGACGAGCGCTTCGGCGAGGTGATCGTGGCGTGGGTCGAGCCGGCGAACGCCGCTGATGTCGACGAGGACGACGTCATCGCCCACGTGAAGACGCGCCTCGCGAGCTACAAGGCACCGCGCCGCGTGCTGACCACCGACACGATCGGCCGCAGCCCCGCCGGCAAGGTGGACTACAGCCGGCTGCGCAAGGAAGCGGTCCAGCGAATCAGCGCGTAAGCGACGGGTCGATCGCCGGCCTCGTCGCCGCCGTCCTCAGCGGCGCGCCGTCGACGGCGATCACTCTCGCCCGACGGGACGACCTTCTCGAGTCCACACGCGCCGTCGGAGGCGGGTCGGTGCTCGCCGGCGGCGCCGCCCACGTGGCGATCTCACTCTTCTGGGGCGTCGTGCTCTCGGCCGTGCTGCCGCGAAGGCGGGCGGTCCTCGCCGGCGCCGCGGCCGGCCTCGCCATCGCTGCCGTCGATCTGGGATTGATCGGGCGACGGCTCCCCGCCATCCGGCCCCTCGATCCATGGCCCCAACTGCTGGACCACGTGGCCTACGGCGCCGTCGTTGGCGCCGTACTCGGTCGCCTCAGCCGACGACGATGATGTTCGCCGGGACGTGTGCCGGGTGGAGCTGGCAGTACACCTTGAACTGCCCCGTCTTGTGCGGCGTGAAGACGACCTGCTGAGCGGTTCCGGGCTGCACGACCCGATGGATGTTGAAGGCGTCGATGCTGAAGCCGTGCGCCTT
>JAFASB010000134.1 GCA_019244985.1 Acidimicrobiia bacterium
CCCGCCGCTGTTGTTGATGGACGAGCCCTTCGGTGCCATCGACCCGATCGCACGCGACCGGCTGCAGGCCGAGTTTCTTCGCCTCCAGGAAGAGCTCAAGAAGACCGTCGTCTTCGTCACCCACGACATTGACGAAGCGGTGCGGCTCGGCGACCGCATCGCCGTGCTCCGCGACGGTGGCGTACTCGAGCAGTACGACACGCCGGCCAACGTGCTCGGGCGCCCGGCGACTCCGTTCGTCGCCGATTTCGTGGGCAAGGACCGCGGGCTCAAGCGCTTGAGCGTGACGCCGATCGACGTCGACGGGCTCGACGCCGCGCCCGGCGAGGTGCGCGACGTGAACGACATGCCGGCGACGGTGCCCGTCGGCGGCACGCTGCGCGATGCACTTGCTCAGCTTCTGCTCCACGACGCTCCCTACGTCGGCGTCGTCGATGGTGACCGGTGCGTCGGCGTCCTCACCGCCGACGGGCTGCACACGGAGCTGCGCAAGTCCCTCGCCGATGACGGCCAGTAGCTTGATCGACCGTGGCTGACCTACAGGCCCAAGTCGAAGAGCTCTGGGAGCGGCGCAGCGAGCTCGCCGTCGCCGACGGGGACGCCCTACCTGTCGCCCGTGAGGCGATCGACCTCCTCGATCGTGGCACGGCGCGCGTCGCCGAGGTGAACGACGACGGCAACGTCGTCGTCCACGAGTGGCTGAAGCATGCGATACTCATCTACTTCAAGTGCTCGGCGATGCAGACCCTCGAGCTGCAGCCCTTCGAGTTCGCCGACAAGGTCCCCCTGAAGCGCGGGTACGAGGAAGCCGGCGTTCGCGTCGTGCCGGGCGCGTCGGCCCGCTGGGGCTCGTTCCTCGACCGCGGCGCCGTGCTGATGCCGAGCTACGTGAACATCGGCGCTCGGGTCGGCGCCAACTCGATGGTCGATACGTGGGCGACCGTCGGATCGTGCGCCCAGATCGGCGCCAACGTGCACCTGTCGGGTGGCGTCGGTATCGGCGGTGTGCTCGAGCCCCCGCAGGCGGCTCCGGTGATCATCGAAGACGACGCCATGATCGGCAGCCGCAGCATGATCGTCGAGGGCGCGCGTGTCGGGCAGGGAGCGTTCGTCGGCGCCGGTGTCATCCTCGCCAAGTCGATGCCGGTGATCGATGTGGAGACCGGCGAGGAGATCAGCCGCGGCGAAATCCCTCCCTGGTGCGTCGCCGTCTCCGGCACCCGCAGACGCGAGTTCACCGGCGGTGAGTTCGGCCTGCCCGCCGTGCTCGTGATCAAGCGACTCAAGGAAGGCGAGCGCCATGACAAGGCGCAGTTGAACGACGTGCTGCGGGAGCACGGCGTCACGGCCTGACGTCGCCATTGGAGTGACCTATGACTGACCTGCTGGCGTTCACCGCCGAGCTCGTCGACATTCCCTCGGTCAGCCACGACGAGCACGACATCACCGACCGTCTCGAGGAGATGCTGCGGGCGGCGCCGTGGCTCGACGTTGAACGCGTCGGCGAGAACCTGGTGGCGCGCACGTCTGGGAGTGGACCGAGGCTCCTGCTCGGGGGGCACACCGACACGGTCCCGCCCAACGGCAACGATCGGGCCCGCGTCGACGGCGACGTGCTGTGGGGCCTGGGTTCGGCCGACATGAAGGGCGGCGTCGCCGTGCTCGCCGAGCTGGCCCGCACCGTGGATCAGCCGGCGGTCCCGGTCACCTACGTCTTCTACGAGTGCGAAGAGGTGGCCGCCCAGTTCAACGGCATCGAGCGACTCTTCCGCGATCGCCCCGACCTGCTCGAGGCCGACGCCGCCATCCTGGCCGAGCCCACCGGGTCGCTCATCGAAGCGGGGTGCCAGGGGACCATGCGACTGGTGGCAACCTTCGGCGGCGAGCGGGCGCACACAGCGCGCGCCTGGCTGGGCCGCAACGCCATCCACCGCGTCGGCGACGTCCTCCAGCGCCTGGCGTCCTACATCCCCCGGGAGGTCGACATCGATGGGTGCCACTTCAAGGAGGGCGTGCAGGCCGTGCTCGTCGAGGGGGGCGTGGCCCACAACGTCGTGCCTGACCGGGCGGTGCTGACGGTGAACCACCGATTTGCGCCCGACCGCACGCCTGAGGAGGCCGAGGCGTTTGCCCGGGGGCTGCTGGCCGAGGCCGACCAGGTCGAGGTCACCGACATGGCGCCTCCCGCGGCGCCGGGGCTCGCGCACCCGCTGCTCGCCGGGCTCCTGCGCCGGGTCGGCGAGCCGCCCACGGGCAAGCTCGGGTGGACCGACGTCGGGCGATTCGCGGCGCGGGGGGTGCCCGCGGCCAATTTCGGTCCCGGAGACCCCAAACTGGCTCATCACGCAGACGAGCGGGTAGACCGCGCCGAGCTCGAGCGGGCCTACGCGGTGCTGCGTTCGCTGATCGAGGAAGGGGTACAGGAGCCAAGGTGATCGACGGCGAACACAAGAGGGTGCGCCTGCGCACAGTGACGTTCGCATTCTTCGCCGCGGCCGCCCTCGCTGTGGGTGCCGCTGGGCGGGCGGCTGCCACCGGCGATCTGTCGGGGAGCCAGTGGGACATGCGTCAGATCGGGGCGCCGGCGGCGTGGACGAGGACCCAGGGCGCAGGAGTCAAGATCGGCATCGTCGACACCGGCATCGATGCCGGACACGAGGACATCGGCGGCGGCCGGGTCGTCGCCTTTGCCAACTGCATCGGGGGTTGCAGGGATGCGGCGCCGTTCGACGACAATGGCCACGGCACGCACGTGAGCGGGACCTCGGGCGCGTCGAACAATGGCATTGGTGTCACTGGCGTCGCGCCCGCGGCCCAGTTCGTCGTGGCCAAGGTGCTCGACAAGAGCGGGAGCGGCAGCGTCAACGACGTCAACGCCGGCATCCACTGGGTCGTGGACCATGGGGCGCAAGTCGTCAACCTGAGCATCGGCGGCAGCGACACGATTCTCAGCGGCCTGTTCGGGGACAGCTCCCTGTCCGACGGCGTGGAGTACGCGTGGTCGCATGGATCGGTCGCCGTCCTCGCTGCCGGCAATACCAACTTCTTCGGCTTCGGCTCGTCCAACTACGGCAACGCGGACGCAATCGTGGTCGGCGCGACCGGCCCCGAGGGCGAGGTATCCGGCTACTCCAGCTCGCTGGGCAATGCGAAGTGGGGCTTGGTCGCGCCAGGCGGGGACGCGGATGACTGCGCCGACGCCTCCCAGCAGGCCCGGTGTGTGCTGTCTACCTGGCCCGGCAATCAGTACGCGTGGGACCAGGGGACGTCGATGGCGACGCCCCACGTGACGGGAACCGTCGCCTTGCTTCGCTCCGAGGGTCTCAGTGCCGCTCAAGCCGTGCAGCGCATTCTGGACACGGCAGCCAAGGTCTCGTGTGGCCAGAGCTGTAAGGGGCGTCTCGACACCGCGGCAGCTGTCGGAGCCGGCGTCACGGTCCCGGCCCCAGTCGCCGTTGGCACGTCATCGTCCCCCGTGCCTGCTGGCAGCACGATCAACGTACCCAGCCGGCCGAGCGCGACGAAGACCGCCCCGTTGCCCGTGACGACCGGAGTGTCGACCTCGACCAGCGCATCACCGAGCACGACCGCAGAAGCGCCCACTGTGCAGGCGCCGCCAGGGGACAACCCGGTGGTTGCGGCGGGCGCGCCGAAGTCGACCCTCCACACCGGGCGTGGCTCGAACAGCCGCGCCGGTCAGGTGGCGCTGGCGATCGGGCTCCTGGGCGTCGCCGGTCTCGGGACCGGCTTTGCGGTGCGGCGGCTCAGAGGCGGCGCAGCACCGTGACGACCTTGCCGTAGATCGTCACCTCACTCGCGTCGAACTCCATCGTCTTGAGGCGCGGGTTGGCGGGCTCGAGCGTGACCTTGCCGCCCTTGCGGCCGGTGTAGGTCTTGACCGTCGCCTCGTCGCCGGGGATGCCGGCGACGACCACGTCGCCCTTGCGGGCCTCGGACTGTTGGCGGGCGACGACGAAGTCACCGTCGAAGATGCCGGCGTCGATCATCGAGTCGCCCCGCACCCGCAGCATGAAAAGCTGCCCGTCGCCGGTGAGGTCGGACGGCAGCGGCCAGAGCTCGTCGACGTTCTCCTGGGCGAGCACGTCGGTGCCGGCGGCCACCTCGCCGACCAGCGGCACATGGCGCACGGGACGCCGCTCAGCGGTGCTGCCCGACTCGACGTCGTAGCGGACCTCGATGGCGCGCGGCTTGGTGGGGTCGCGGCGCAGGTACCCCAGGCGCTGCAGCGTGCCGAGGTGGGCGTGCACTGTGGACGTGGACGTGAGCCCCACCGCCTCGCCGATCTCGCGCACCGACGGCGGGTAACCCCGCGCTCTCATGTGCTCCTCGATCACCTTCAGGATCGCCAGTTGGCGGTCGGTCAGGTTGTTGTCGGCCACGCTCCACCCCCGAACAGGTGTTTGGACACGGCGACCGTAGCACGGCGCTCCGACCGGGGCAAACATCTGTTCGTTTTAGGTCTTGACGCCGAACAGGCGTTCGTGGTTTCCTACGAACAGAAGTTCGATCGCAGAGGAGAGCAGTCCGATGGCCGCAATTGCCTACCCCGGCGCCGAAGGTCGACCGCAGGCCCCGGCCCGCCGCCATCTCCACGTCGTGCCCGCCCCCACGCGGGCCCGCCGTCTGTCCCGTACCGCCATCTACCGGCGCCGCCGGGTCCTGGCCGTGGCGGCCCTGTTCCTCGCGGTGTTCTTCCTGGTGCTCGCTGCCCGTGCCGCGCTGGGCGCTCTCGGAGGCGGACCCCTCGCCGCCCCCGAGACGCCCGCGGGCCCACCTGCGGCGGCGGCGGCGGTGTACGTCGTGCAGCCGGGCGACACCTACTGGACGATCGCCCGCCGTCTGCAGCCCAGTGGCGACGTGCGCGCCCTGGTCGACAGCCTGTCGTCCGAGCACGGCGGCTCGCCGCTCCAGCCCGGCGAGCAACTCGTCGTCAAATAAGAGCCAAGGAGCCGGCAGTAGCGTCGGCGGGCGTGCGGTGCCCTGCGTGCTCGAGTCTCGACGACAAGGTCGTCGACTCGCGGCTGGCCGACGACGGCGCCGCCATTCGCCGCCGGCGCGAGTGCCTGGCGTGCGGTCGGCGGTTCACGACGTTCGAACGCATGGAAGAGGCGCGGCTGGTCGTCCTCAAGCGGTCGGGCGACCGGGAGCCCTTCGCCCGGGCCAAGATCGTCGCCGGGATGCAGTCGGCGGCCAAGAACCGCCCGGTCACTGCCGAGCAGATGGACGAGCTTGCGGCCGCGCTCGAGGAGGCCGTCCGGTCCCGCGGGGGAGAGGCCACGTCCACCGAGATCGGGCTGTCGGTGCTCGAGCGGCTGCGTGAGCTCGATGAGGTGGCGTACCTGCGATTCGCCAGCGTCTACAAGGGGTTCAGCGACGTCGGCGACTTCGAGCGCGAGGCGGGGCTGCTGAGCGGGCCTGGGGACAAGGCGCGCAATCCACAGGGTTAGGGGTCTATCGCTCCACAGCGAGCCTGCCGTACCGTCCGCGCAAACCTTTGCAAACGCCCGGTGACCAGCACTTTCGCCGGGCGCATCGCTTGACACAGATGTAATTACGGTGGTGAAATGTACCCCGCATCTCGGGGCTCCAACTAGCCAGGACCACAACATATTGTGGTTGGGAGCTCCGTACGATCAGTCAGCAGCACGAGAGAAGGAGCCTGCATGGCCATCGCCCCGGAACAGACGGGCATCGGCATTCGCCGCCACTTCACGACGCCCGACGTGGACCCCTATGACGAGGTCCTGTGGGAGCGGCGCGACGCCCGCATCAGCAACTTCCGGGACGGCACGGTGGCCTTCGAGCAGACGGGTGTGGAGTTCCCCGTCAGCTGGTCGCAGAACGCGACGAACATCGTGGCTCAGAAGTACTTCCGGGGGCAGCTCGGCTCGGTCGAGCGCGAGAGCTCTCTTCGGCAGGTCGCGGACCGTGTCGTTGACACGATCACCGCGTGGGGCCGCAAGGACGGCTACTTCGTCGACCAGGCCGAGGCCGAGGCCTTCAGCGCCGAGCTCAAGCACCTGATCATCCACCAGAAGGCGGCGTTCAACTCGCCGGTCTGGTTCAACATCGGTGTGCACGGCGAGCCGCAGCAGGCGAGTGCGTGCTTCATCCTCCACGTCGACGACACGATGAAGTCGATCCTCAACTGGTACGTCGAGGAGGGCACGATCTTCAAGGGTGGGTCGGGCTCGGGCATCAACCTGTCCAACATCCGCTCGTCGAGGGAGGCGCTCAAGGGCGGGGGCACGGCGTCGGGACCGGTGAGCTTCATGCGCGGCGCGGACGCATCTGCCGGCACCATCAAGTCGGGCGGCAAGACGCGCCGCGCCGCCAAGATGGTCATCCTCAACGCCGACCACCCTGACGTGCAGGACTTCATCTGGTGCAAGGCGGTCGAGGAGCGCAAGGCCCGTGTGCTGCGCGACGCCGGGTTCGACATGGACCTCGACGGCAAGGACAGCCACTCGACGCAGTACCAGAACGCCAACAACTCGGTGCGCGTCACCGACGAGTTCATGCAGGCCGTCGTCGACAACGCCGACTGGGCGCTGCGCGCCGTCACCGACGGCGAGGTCGTCGAGCCCATCAAGGCCCGCAAGCTCTTCCGCCAGATCGCCGAGGCGGCATGGGAGTGCGCCGACCCCGGCATGCAGTTCGACACCACCATCAACCGCTGGCACACGGCGTCGAACACGGGCCGCATCAACGCGTCCAACCCGTGCTCGGAGTACATGCACCTCGACAACTCGGCGTGCAACCTGGCGAGCCTCAACCTCATGAAGTTCATCGACGACGAAGGCGTCTTCGACGTCGAGGGCTTCAAGGCCGCCGTGCGGGTCGTGTTCACCGCCCAGGAGATCCTCGTCGGCAACGCCGACTACCCGACCGAGCCCATCGGCGAGAATTCACGCCGCTTCCGTCAGCTCGGCCTGGGCTACGCCAACCTGGGCGCCCTGCTGATGGCCCAGGGCCTGCCCTACGACTCCGACGAGGGTCGGGCGTGGGCCGCTGCGATCACGGCGCTGATGACGGGCCACGCCTACGAGACGTCGGCCAAGACGGCGGCCCGTATGGGGCCCTTCGCCGGCTTCAGCGAGAACGAGGAGCCGATGAACCGCGTGCTGCGCATGCACCGCGACGAGGTGGCCAAGATCGACGAGGAGCTGGTGCCGCCCGACCTGCTCAGCGCCGCCCAGGAGGCCTGGGACAACGCCGTGGCCCTCGGCAAGAAGTTCGGCGTGCGCAACTCCCAGGCCACCGTGCTGGCCCCCACCGGCACCATCGGCCTGATGATGG
>JAFASB010000148.1 GCA_019244985.1 Acidimicrobiia bacterium
CCGTGGTAGCCGTGCCCGCCATACGCGACGCCATCGCCGCCGCTGCGGGCCGCAAGGTCTACGTGTGCAACCTCCGGCCCCAGATCCCGGAGACCGACGGCTACGACGTCGCCGGTCACATCGCTGCGCTGGGCAGCCACGGCGTCAACGTCGACGTCTGCCTGTGCCATCCGGGTGCCTTGCCCATGGGCGACGTCGACGTCGTCTGCGTCCAGGAGCCCATCGCCGGCACCGACCTCTCCGAGCATGACCCCGGGCTTCTCGGGCAGGCTCTTTCCCGGCTCACCTAGGTAGGGTCGAAGGAAGACATCACAGGAGGCGATTGGCAATGGCAGTACGGGTTGGCATCAATGGCTTCGGCCGCATCGGACGCAACTTCTACCGGGCGGCGAGGAAGTCGGGAGCCGACATCGACCTGGTCGCCGTCAACGACCTCACGTCGCCCGAGATCAACGCCCACCTCCTGAAGTACGACTCGACGCACGGCATCCTCGACGAGGAGGTCAAGGTCACCGGCGACGGCATCGCCGTCGGCAACGACTCCTTCAAGGTCCTGTCCGAGCGTGACCCGAAGGCGCTGCCCTGGGGCGACCTCGGCGTCGACGTCGTCGTCGAGTCCACGGGCATCTTCACCGACCGCGACAAGGCCGCCATGCACGTCGAGGCCGGCGCCCCGCGCGTCGTCATCTCCGCTCCGGCCAAGGGCGCCGACGCCACCTTCGTCCTCGGCGTCAACGACGACACGTTCGACCCCGCGCAGCACACCGTCGTGTCCAACGCCTCCTGCACCACCAACTGCTTCGTCCCGATGATCAAGGTGCTCGACGACGCCTTCGGCGTCGAGAAGGGCCTCATGACCACCGTGCACGCCTACACCAACGACCAGAATCTCCAGGATCTCGTGCACAAGGACCTGCGCCGGGCGCGCGCCGCGGCCATCAACATCGTCCCCGCCTCCACCGGTGCGGCACGCGCCACAAGCCTCGTCCTGCAGTCCATGGAGGGCAGGCTCGACGGCACCGCCCTGCGTGTGCCGGTACCGGACGGGTCGATCACCGACTTCACCGGCGTCCTCAACAAGGACGTCACCGTCGACGAGGTCAACGCCGCCTTCCGCGAGGCTGCGTCGTCGGGTCCGCTGGCCAAGGTGCTCGAGTACTCCGAGGAGCCCATCGTGTCGTCGGACATCGTCGGATCGCCGGCGTCGTGCACCTTCGACGCGCCGCTCACGATGGCCATGGGCAACCTGGTCAAGGTCCTCGGCTGGTACGACAACGAGTGGGGTTACTCCAACCGCCTCGTCGACATCACCGTCGTCGTCGGCAAGGCCAACCAGAAGTAATTGGGTCTCCCGCAACTCGAAGACCTGCCCGACCCTTCGGGCAAACGCGTCCTCCTGCGGGCGGACTTCAACGTCCCGTTGCAGGACGGCCACATCGAAGACGATCACCGCATCCGCTCGGCGCTGCCCACCATCAACTGGCTGCAGGAGCACGGCGCCAAGGTGACGGCGTGCAGTCACCTGGGCCGGCCGAAGGGCAAGGCTGAGCCGAAGTACTCGATGGCACCCGTGCGCGAGCGGCTCGCCGAGCTGGCCCCCGGCGTCGAGCTGATGGAGAACCTGCGCTTCGATCCCGGCGAGGAGGCCAACGACGCGGCGTTCGTCGACCGGCTCGTCGAGGGCCAAGACCTCTACGTCGACGATGCCTTCGGCGCGGCCCACCGGGCCCATGCCTCGATCGTCGGCCCGCCCGCTCGCCTGCCGAGCGCGGCCGGCCGTCTCCTGGCCAAGGAGGTCGAGGTCCTCGGCGGTCTGCTGGACAAGCCCAGGAAGCCGTTCGTCGCCGTGCTGGGCGGCGCCAAGGTCAGCGACAAGCTCGGCGTCATCGACGCCTTGCTGAAGCGGGTCGACCGCCTGGTCATCGGCGGCGGCATGTGCTTCACGTTCCTCGTGGCCCAGGGTCACTCGGTCGGCGACTCACTCCTCGAGAAGGAGCGGGTCGACGAGTGCCGGCGCCTGCTCGAGACGGCCGGAGACAAGATCGTGCTGCCGAGCGACATCGTCGCCCTCAGTCCTGCGGACGAGAGGCGCACGGCGGGTACCGATCTGCCCGACGGCTGGAAGGGGCTCGACATCGGCCCCGGCAGTGCCGCCGAGTTCTCCGACGAGGTCACGGCCGCCGGCACCGTCCTTTGGAACGGGCCCATGGGCATGTTCGAGGACGACCGCTTCGCGGCCGGGACGCGCGCGCTGGCTCACGCGGTGGCCGACGCTCGAGCGTTCACCGTCATCGGCGGTGGCGACAGCGCTGCGGCCGTCCGCAAATTCGGCGTGGCCGATCAGGTCGACTGGGTGTCGACCGGCGGGGGAGCGTCGCTCGAGTTCCTCGAGCAGGGCGACCTCCCGGGACTCGAGGCCCTGCGAAAGGCGAGCAACTTCAATGGCTGAGCGCAAGCCGCTCATCAGCGGCAACTGGAAGATGCACTACAACCACCTGGAGGCCATCCAGGTCGTCCAGAAGCTGTCGTACCTCCTGCGCAAGTCGGACTACGACGCCGTCGACGTGTCGGTCCACCCGCCGTTCACGGCGCTGCGCTCGGTGCAGATCGTCCTCGAAAGCGACAAGATCCCGATCGGCCTCGGCGCCCAAGACTGTCACCGGGAGGAGAAGGGCGCGTTCACCGGTGAGGTGTCGCCGCCGATGCTGGCCAAGCTCAACACCTCCTATGTGATCGTCGGCCACTCCGAACGGCGGCAGCTGTTCGGCGAGACCGACCAGGACGTCAACCGCAAGGTCAAGGCCGTGCTCGCCCACGAGATGACGCCGATCATGTGCGTCGGCGAGACGCTCGAGGAGCGGGAGGCCGGCGGCGCCGTCGACAAGTGCGGCGGCCAGGTCGAGGCCGGTCTGGCCGGCGTCTCCAAGGAGCAGGTCGGCGCCATGGTCATCGCCTACGAGCCGATCTGGGCGATCGGCACGGGTCGGACCGCGACCCCCGCCGACGCCCAGGAGATCATCGCCGCCATCCGCGCCAAGGTCGTGGCAACCCACGGTGACGCTGCGGCGGGGTCGGTACGGATCCAGTACGGCGGCTCGGTCAAGGCCGCGAACGCCGCCGAGCTCATGGCCGAAGCCGACATCGACGGTGCCCTCGTCGGCGGCGCGAGCCTCGAGCCCGACGAATTCGCGCGCATCGTGAGGTATCGAGAGGCCTAGACGAAAGTGAGTTCTGTGTCTGTTAACTTTTCGCCGGTGGTGGTCCGGAATTCGCGGAGCGTGATCTCGTGGTGACGTGGGTCGTCGTCGGGATCCACGTGCTCGTGTCGTTTCTGCTGATCGTGCTGATCCTTTTGCATAGCGGCCGTGGCGGCGGGCTCTCCGACATGTTCGGTGGCGGCATGGGCGGAAGTTCCGCAGGATCCACCGTTGTCGAGCGCAACCTCGACAGAATCACCGTGGCCACTTCCATCGTCTTCGGCTTCACGACGATCATCCTCGCAATACGGATCTGACGAGCTGAGAACGCAGGTTCACTGACGGGACACACGGGAGGTTCCGAAAAGGTGCGACACGTCCGACACAGCTCACCGTTGCTCGCCGTGCTCCTCGGCTTGGCGCTGGTCGCCGCCGCGTGCGGCGGCGGGAGCAGCGGCAACAAGACGACCTCGAACCAGGGCAGCAACTCCAACGTGCCCGCCGGCGGCACCCTCGTGGTGGGCGCTGAGCAGGAGCCCGACTGCATGGACTGGATCGGCAGCTGCTCGGGTTCGAGCTGGGGCTACTGGATCGCCAACGTCGAGACGACGCCGCACGCGTACAACGTGGTCAAGAAGGGCACGAGCTGGGGCTACGAGGTGAGCAGCCTGCTCACCGGCGAGGCCGACCTGAAGACGGCACCGCAGCAGGTCGTGACCTACCACATCAACCCGGCGGCCAAGTGGTCCGACGGCCAGCCGATCACGT
>JAFASB010000271.1 GCA_019244985.1 Acidimicrobiia bacterium
CGCCGCGCCACGATCTGCTGACCCCGGTGGCGACGCTGCCCGCGGGAAAGACGTGCGCGACGATGTCGGCGCCACGTGGCGGCGACTACGACCGCCTAGGTAACTATTACCCCGACGGCCACGGTGGCGAGCGGGGCGGCGACTACGACGTGCTCGACACCGGCACCGTCAACGTCCTCGACTGGGCTTGCGACTCGCGCGTGGCCGGCGCGATGCACGACCCGCGACGGCACGGGCCAGCAAACGTGCTCACGCCCGAGGATTTGATCCTCGCCTTCTCCGACGGCGTCGACCACGACCACAACGGCTACGTGAACGACATCGCCGGGTGGAACTACGTCGACAACAACAACGACCCGTTCGACGATGTCCAGTACGGGCACGGGACCGGCGAGGCGCGCGACTCGACGGCCGAGGCCAACACCGGCTCGACGGTCGGAAGCTGCCCGAACTGCATGGTGATGCCCCTGCGCGTCGGCGAGTCGTTCGTCGCGGACGCGAACCGCTTCGCGCAGGCCACGTTGTACGCCACCGACATGGGCGCAGACGTGGTCCAGGAGGCGCTCGGCACCTACAACGCGCCGTACTTCGCCCGGCAGGCGATCGAGTACGCCTACAACCATGGAACGACCGTGATCGCCTCGGCCGCCGACGAGGAGGCCGAGCACCACAACCAGCCGGGCGCGCTCCCCGACACGGTCGTCGTCAACTCGGTGAACCAGCCGGACAGCGCGAGCGGGGTGGGGGTGACCAACGTCCCGCCGTCGTACCTGCAGCTGAACGGCTGCACCAACTTCGGCTCACGGGTCGACCTGTCGGTATCGGGCTCGTCGTGCTCGTCGGAGGCGACCGGCAAGAGCTCGGGCGTCACCGGGCTGATCTACAGCGCTGCCGAGAACGCGCTGGCCGCGGGCCGGATCTCACCCTCCAGCCACTGCACGAGGGTCGACGGCACCCCGTGCATCGTCACCCCCAACGAGGTTCGCCAGCTGCTGACCGGACAAGCCGACGACGTCAACTTCGCCTCGCAGCCTGAGCCGTCTTGCGCCCAGACGCCGCTCCCGACGTGCACGGACCCCAACCTCAATACGACGTTCGCCCCAGACATGGTCGGCGGCGTGCTCGGTCCCGCGCCCGACACCTTCCAGTACCCGGCGCGCAAGGGATGGGACGAGTTCTACGGCTATGGCCGGCTGAACGCTTACAAGTCGGTGGCGGCGGCCTCGGAGGGCTCGATCCCCCCGGAGGCCGACATCACCTCGCCGGACTGGTTCACCCAGGTGGATCCTGGACAGGCCAGCGTCGATCTCAGCGGGTACGTCAACGCGCGCGTGCCGTACACGTGCCGGCTCGAGGTTGCGCCGGGGGTGCAGCCCAACAACGCGGACGCGCCGGCGGGTGACTTCCACCAGGTGTCCTCCTCCTATTGCGATGGCAGCACGGTTCACGCGGGCGCCCACAGCGGCGTGCTCGCCGCGCTCGGGACCGCCGCGTTGAAGGCGCTGTTCCCGGCGGGCAACCCGGGCTCGTTCACCGGCAACGAGAACGGGGGCATCCCGCAGAGCGAGTTCGGTCGACCCAACACGAACCCGTACGCGTTCACGGTACGGCTCGTCGTGAGCACTGTCCAGGGGACGTCGATGAGTGGCGAGGATCGCCGTCAGCTCTACCTGCACCGCGATCAGGAGGCGCTCGGCGGGTGGCCCAAGGAGCTTCAGGCCGACGGCGACTCGAGCCCGATCCTGGCCGACATCGAGTCGCGCAACCGGAACGACCTGATCGTGGCCACCTCCGACGGCTGGATTCACGCTTACCGGCCGGACGGCTCGGAGGCTCCCGGCTGGCCAGTGCACACCGAGCCTCTCCCGCTTCACAGCGGCGAGCCTGCGTTCGGCGCGGGTGGCGTCGGGACCGGCCACTACGCCGCGGTGCTCGGAGGCCTGGCGGCCGGCGACCTGTTCCACAACGGCCTGCTCGAGGTCGTCGCCGACGACATGCAGGGCAACGTCTACGCCTGGAACGGCGCCGGCAAGCTCGTCTTTCACACGCATTCAAACCCCGCGTTCTCGGGTGCTCCGCTCGACTATCCGAGCAACCCCCGTGGGGCGCTGGACAACGTTCGACGAGGCCCGCGCGACCGCACGGAGGCGGGATTCGTCACGGCGCCGGTGCTCGCGAACCTCAGTGGACGTGCGGGGCCGCTCGACGTGATCGTCGCGGGCGAGGACCGCCACCTGTACGCGTGGCATCCGGACGGGAGCCCCGTCACGGG
>JAFASB010000296.1 GCA_019244985.1 Acidimicrobiia bacterium
AGGCGTCAGTCGAGCGTGATCGGCTCGTCGTCGGGATCGGTGGCGACCTTGGTCGCCGCCGCGTCCTCCTCCGGCTTGTCGACCAGGCCGGCCTGCTGGCGGATGCGCCCGTCGATCTCGACCATCACCTCGAGGTTCTCGGAGAGGAAGGTCTTGGCGTTCTCCCGCCCCTGCCCGAGCTGCTCGCCTTCGTAGGTGAACCAGGCGCCGGACTTCTTGACGAGTCCGAGGTCGACGCCGACGTCGAGCAGCGAGCCCTCGCGGCTGATCCCCTTGCCGTAGGTGATGTCGAACTCGGCCTGGCGGAAGGGCGGACTGACCTTGTTCTTGACGACCTTCACGCGCGTGCGGTTGCCGACCACCTCGACGCCGTCCTTGATCGCCTCGATGCGCCGGATGTCGAGCCGGACCGATGAGTAGAACTTCAGGGCCCGCCCGCCGGGAGTTGTCTCCGGACTCCCGAACATCACCCCGATCTTCTCCCGCAGCTGGTTGATGAAGACGCAGATCGTGTTCGTGCGGTTGAGGTTGGCGGTGAGCTTGCGCAGGGCCTGCGACATGAGTCGGGCCTGCAGGCCGACGTGGGTGTCGCCCATCTCGCCTTCGATCTCGGCGCGTGGCGTGAGCGCAGCGACCGAGTCGATGACGACGACGTCGAGGGCGCCCGAACGGATCAGGGTGTCGGCGATCTCGAGTGCCTGCTCGCCGGTGTCGGGCTGGGAGATCAGCAGGTCGTCGACGTTGACGCCGATCGCCTTGGCGTACACCGGATCGACGGCGTGCTCGGCGTCGATGTAAGCGCAGATGCCACCGTTGCGCTGCGCCTCGGCGACGACGTGCATGGCGAGCGTCGTCTTGCCCGAGGCCTCGGGCCCGTAGATCTCCACGATCCGGCCGCGGGGCAGGCCGCCGACACCGAGGGCGATGTCGAGCGAGAGGGCACCCGTGGAGACGCACTCGATCTCCATGTCGGGCCGCTCGCCCATCCGCATGATCGAACCCTTGCCGAACTGCTTCTCGATCTGGCCAAGGGCCACGTCGAGTGCTTGATCTCGCTCCATCACGGAGCTCCCTTCCCTCGTATCGAACCGGACGCTTGCAACCCTACGAAGGGGGTGTGACACAATTACGCCGCTGTAGTTCCAGCAGCGTAGTTCTCGAACGTCCGTTCGGTCAAGGACCGCCCTGCCTTCCCGAACTCAGTGACGTTTTGGTCGCTCTAGCGACCCAAACGCATCCCGGAATGGGAGGGTCGAGCTTGGATCAGGCGCCGGCGAGGCCGACGGCCATCACGAGGAGGCCGACCAGCAGGACGAGGCCGCTGGCTGCGTAGCGGGTCATCCAGGTGTAGGTCTTGGTCTGGGTGCCGTCGCCAGCGATCACGGCACGCAGTTCGACGGCGGGGCCCGGGAGGCGGCGGTACCAGCCCTGGGCCATGACCTCCTGGCCGAAGTACTTCTCGGCCTTGAACAGGGCGAAGATGCTGCCCCACAACGGGAGGGGCTGGCTGTAGAGCAGCGGGACGAAGCCCGACGAGTCCTGCACGACGAGATCCGGCGACAGCACGTAGCCGGGCATCCCGCGGCCGATGATCGTGCCCTTGACGTTCACACCGATGCCGGCGACGGGACCGGCGTCGACGCGCTCCAGCAAAGAGGTGACCTCGTCGACGGCTTCGAACGCCGTCGTCGGGTACCGCATGCGCTGCTTCCAGAGGAACAGGCATCCCGAGACGGCGACGGCCAACCCAATGGAGAACACCGACTGCAGCACGCCGCCGACGACGGCGAGCAGCAGCACGACCCACGGCGCCACAGCGATCGTCAGCTGCGTCCAGTACGACGACCACAGCGACGCCTGCTCGGCCGGCGAGACGGTCGCAGTCGCCTTGAGCGTGCTCCAGGTCTTGGGCTCGGCGCCCGGCACGTCCTCCAGCGCGGCGATGCGGCGGGCGACGAGGGGATGCGACGACAGCTTCTCGAGCGTCCGCCCCCACGGGTTCACCAGCTCCCACCGCATGGCGGCGACGGCACGCGTGGGATCGATGCCCGACGCGAAAGCGGCCGACAGGGCTTCGGCTTCGCGCTGGTCGAAGATCCCCATGACGTTCATCGAACGGCTGCGCATGTTCTGACCGAGGGCCGAGCTGCGGCGCCCCGACTTGGCCAACGCCTTGGCCTGCACCTCGCGCTCGGCGTGCACCTGGCCCATGCCGTAGGCGATCTTCACCAGGGCCGACGCCAGGGCGTCGCCGTCGTGGGTGCACTCGGCCGACCAATGGTCGGCGGCGTATTCGCGCGCCCGGCTCAACGCCAGCAGCGTGAAGTACGAGATGAGGTAGGCGATGTAGGCGCCGATGGCGACGTACGCGCCCCGTCGATTCCCACGCGAGAGCAGGAACACCAGGTACAGCACCATCGGTACGACGGCGGCCAGCGTCATCACCGCGAAGTCCCAGTGCTTGACGTGGCCGACCTCGTGGCTGACGACGGCATCGAGCTCCCGGTCGTCCAACCTCTCGAGCAAGCCTCGCGTGATCCACATGCGGGCGTCGCTCGGCGTCCGTCCGAACGTGAAGGCGTTCGGGTTGCCGTCGTCGACGATGCCGAGCTTCACCAGGGGCACCCCGGCGTCACGGCAGCGGTGGGCGACGAGCTCGCCGACGGGATGGTCGGTGACATAGCGGGTGCCGTCGTGATCGATCACCGACGCGGGCACCAGCCACTGGATGATCAGCGGATTGATGGCGTACTGCAGCCCGATGATCAATATGGCGAACACCGCGGGGAACCACACCGGTGCCCCGGCGAAGACAACCGCCGCCACACCGATGATCAGCAGCAGCGCCACCAGCCCGGTGATCGAAGGGAGCGAGCGGCGAAGCGTGAATCCCATGTGCAACTCCCGAAGTCGAAGCCTCATCCAAGCGTACGGGGGTTCCCGAGCAAAAGGGTCTCGACCACCTCGTAGCTCGCGCCTTTCGGGTTCATGTGGCTTTCGACCAGGCACACCTCGGTCACCGGCCATCGGGCCGCGACCGGCGTCCCGACCAGCTCCCGAAGGTCGACTCCTCGGCGGCGATCCCGCGCCCGCGCCAGCGTCAGGTGCCCACTAAAGGGTCGCGGGTCGGGTGGCTTGCCCACCTCTTCGGTGGTGCCGACGACGGCATTGGCGACATCAGCCAGCCCGCCGACCGGGACGTGGAGGATCCGCCTGCCGAACCGTCCGGTCTCCGGACCCAAGACCGCAGTGGTCGAGGTCGCGGTGACCGAGCGGAGCGCGGCCGACGCCGCCTCCAGTTCGACGGATCCGAAGAACCGCAGCGTCACGTGCCACTGATCCCGAGTCGTCCACCGCAGCCCCTCGACCTCAGGCCGCGGCAACGCCGCGATCAGCGACAGGACATCGTCAGGCGGCCAGACGGCCACGAACAGCCGGGGCACCCGGCCGTGTTAGCGCGTCGTCGTCGTAGTCGTGTCCGCTGGGCGCACGCTCACTGTGACTGTGCCGGTCCCCCTGCTGGCGTAGGGACCCGCGAAGCGGCACATCGTCGCGGCCGACCCGAACGAGAACGTCACCGTGTACGTGCCAGGTGCCGTATAGATGTGTGTCACCCCTGTACCCGGCGGGTTCCCGAGGGACTCTTCGCCCAGCTTTCGCGGCGGCGGGTCCCACGGCCCGTACATCGGTGCACAGTAAGGGTCGTCATCGAAGGTGACGCCGCTGATGCACCCGTTACCGATGTGATCCCCGTAGTCGTCGCACATCTGCGGGAAGTGGGACGCATCCGGGTCAGTGGCGGTAACCGTGAACGTCACAACGTCACCCGGGTGCGGATCCGCGGGCGAGTATTTGATGTCAACGGTCAGCGGCGCGTTCGGTCCGGGATCCGTCGACCAGCGGAACGGACCACACTCGGGGTCCGAGCTGTTGTGACACGGCACCGTCGTCGTCGTGGACGGCGGCGGGACCGATGACGAAGTCGTCGTCGACGGCGTGGCGACCGGTGCCGGCTCCTCAACCGTTGTGGTGGTCGTGGTCGGCGATGCCGAAGCCGGCCATGCAACCGCGGACTGCGCGAACGAGGGGCGGGCGCCGCCCGCGGAGGCTGCCGCCGAAACGCCCGAGAGCCCGGTGATGGCTGCGAGCACGCCAACGACCGCCATCGACCGCCGTCGCCGTTCGCCCCCCATCGGTCACCCCCGAGACCAAGCCTCCAATCAGAACAACGCTCGACAACGGCGCGGATGACGCAGGGTGCGCAATTGTCCGTTTAGGGCAGCACCCGCCCCTGGCGGTCGGCGTTGGCGCCGGCCCAGTCCCCCACCGCCGACGTGCCGCCGTAGGTGCGCAGGTCGAGAACCTGGGTCACGTTCCCGCGCGCGCCGGTGAGCCGGAATCCGCCGAGATAGCGGGCCGACATGTAGTTCGCCCGCCAGGGCGCCTCGACAGGGATGTGCTGGGCGATCGGCCCGGTGAGCAGACGCTGAAGGGCGTCGGCCCGGACGGCGCGGCTGGGGCTGAGCCAGTGGTCGAACCAGGCAAGCGTGTAGTAGCCGATCTGGTGACGGCCGTAGCTCGTCGCCATCGAGATGAACGGGATGTAGCTCCACTCGAGGTGCGTGCCGCCGCGCACGCTGAACGCGTAGGTGTCGAGTCCGGCGGCCGTCCACTTGTCGAAGGCGCCGAGGTGGGCCTTGGGATCGGGCGCCTGCGGCGCGGGCTGGGGGTTCAGGAAGTAGCCGTCCGCCTCCTGGTCCATGGCGGGCACGACTGGAGTCACCGAACCGCTCAGGGCGTCGAACCCGATGGCGGTGCGGATCGGATAGCTCTGCCCGTGGCAATCGGGCACGGTCTTCCACGCCTGGCCCTCGTCGGAGCACTGCTGCACGACGCTGACCGCGGTGGCGCCCAGCGAGTGGCCGGCGATGCCGAGCTGCGTGTGGTTGAGCACGCCATACCCGGGGTTGACGAAGTCGAGCTGCTCGGCCGGTCCGCGACCTGTCTTGGCGGCGGCCACGGCGGCGGCGCTCCAACCGACCGGAAGGTACGGCGACGACGGCGTGGACTCGAAGAAGCGGATGGCGTCGATGGTGCCGTCAACGAACACCGGCTGCTGCTGGGCGGGAACCCCGTTGGTGTTCGGCGTCTTGTCGCCAGGCGCGTGGCCGAAGCCTTCGCTCTCGCCTTGACCCTGGACGTCAAACGTCATCACCTCGTACCCAGCACGGGCGAGGATCTGGGCCAGCCACTGGTACATGCCGTCGGTCGCCTGGATCGACCCGGTCGTGATCACGATCCCGGGCCTGCGGCTGCTGCCCTCGTCCCCCCAGATGTGGCCGGAGAGCTTCGCGCCCGTGCGGGCCAGGAACTCCACCCGCCGGGACGGAATGGCGTTGTACACCTCGGGGTCCCCGACTGACCCGCCGGGGACCCACTCACCCAACCCGGTGTGGATGCGGCCGTTGCCGAGGTCGGCCAGCTGGATGCCGAGCGCTGCCAGGTACGACTGCGCGGTCGCCTGCGCCATCGCCTCGTGCCACTCGGGCCGCGTGAGGTCGGCCAGGTGCCGCCCGGTGCTGCGGCTGACATTGTCCAGGTCGTGCTGGGCGTAGGCGGGATCCGAGTAGTCGCTGGCCGCGAGCACGGCCGGGGCGGCGAGGGCCCCGAGCACGAGCGCGACAACAGACGCGATGAGAAGGCGACGGCGCATATGCCGTTCTTCTACGCCAAAGGGCCCGGTTCCTCTACCGAACCGGAAGGGCCGAGACGTCGCCTTTGGTTCGGGCTGCGCCTATGCGCCGGGTGGTAGCTCCCGGGCCATGAGACGACGGCGGAGGAAGTCCAGCAGCGAGATGTTGGCGAACTGGCGGACCTGGTCGCGGGTGCCGGGAAGGCGGATGTGCACGGCCTGGGTGTCGCCGTCGAGGGCGACGGCCATGTACACCGTGCCGACCGGTTTGCCCTCCTGCTCGGCCGGCCCAGCGACGCCCGTGACACCGAGGCCGACGTCGGCGTCGAGAACCTTGCACGCGCCTTCGGCCATGGCCCGCGCCGCGATCTCGGTCACGACGGGGCCCTCGGGCACGCCGAGCACCTGAAACTTGACCTCGCTCTGGTAGGCGACGATCGAGCCCCGGAAGAAGTCGGTAGCGCCCTCGGCCTCGGTGAGGCGTGAGCCGACGAGACCCCCGGTCAGCGACTCGGCGACACCGAGCGTGAGCCCGTGCGCCTTCAACAACGAGGCGACCGCGTCCTCCATCGACTCGTCG
>JAFASB010000303.1 GCA_019244985.1 Acidimicrobiia bacterium
TGTGCCGTTCAGCTGGTACGAGCCGATGTGGATGGAGAACCTGGCCTTCGCCCCCGAGGGGGAAGGCTGGAAGATGACCGACTCGGGCGCCACCGCATTCGACGGCGACATGCCGATCAACCCGAGCGGCGGCGTCCTGAGCTCGAACCCGATCGGCGCGTCGGGGATGCTGCGCTACGCCGAGGCCGCCATGCAGATCCGTGAGCAGGCGGGCGAGCACCAGATCGATGGCGTGCGCACGGCGATGGGCCATGCCTACGGCGGCGGCGCGCAGTTCTATTCGATGTGCATCCTGACCAAAGAGAAGCCCTAGAGGTCCGGCATGGAACTGGCGCTCACCCCCGAGCAGCACGCCCTCCAGCAGGAGCTGCGCGAGTACTTCACCAAGATCGTCACTCCCGAGATCGAAGAGGAGATGGCGACCGGGGAGATGGGCGGGCCCAAGTCCAAGGAAGCCATCCGCCAGATGGGCAAGGACGGCTGGCTCGGCATCGGGTGGCCGAAGGAGTACGGCGGCCAGGACCGCACCGCCATCGAGCAGTTCATCTTCTACGACGAGTCGTTTCGGGCGGGCGCACCTGTGCCGATGCTGAGCATGAACTCGGTGGCCCCGACGATCATGCAGTTCGGTTCCGAGGAGCAAAAGAAGGAGTTCCTGCCGAAGATTCTGGCCGGCGAGATCCAGTTCGCCATCGGCTACACCGAACCCGGGTCCGGCACCGACCTCGCCTCACTGAAGACCAAGGCCGTTCGTGATGGCGACGAGTGGGTGATCAACGGCCAGAAGGTCTTCACGTCGATCGCCGACTTCGCCGACTACGTGTGGCTGGCCTGCCGCACCGACCCCGACGCCCCGAAGCACAAGGGCATATCGATGATCCTGGTGCCGACGACCAATCCGGGGTTCAAGGTGACGCCGATCAAGATCATGGGTGGCGCGGCGACGAACGCCACCTACTACGAAGACGTGCGGGTTCCCGTCGGCAACCTCGTCGGCGAGCTCGACCGCGGCTGGGACCTCATCGTCAACCAGCTCAACCGCGAGCGCGTCGCCCTGGCGCCGCCGGGCATGGCCGAGCGCCAGTACGTCGGCGTCCTCGACTGGGCGAAGAAGACGAAGCTCCCCGGCTCGTCGCTGCGCGTCATCGACCAGCAGTGGGTGCAGGTCAACCTGGCCCGGGTCAAGGCCAAGCTCGAGTATCTCAAGCTCATCAACTGGCGGGTCGCGTGGCAGGCCGACAACGGGATTCTCGACGTGGCCGCCTCGTCGGCGACCAAGGTGTTCGGCACCGAGTTCTTCTGCGAGGCCTATCGACTGTTGCTCGAGGTCATGGGCCCGCCGGGAACCATCAAACGCGGCTCGCCCGAAGCGCGCCTGCGCGGCGGCCTCGAGCGTGCATACCAGGGGACGCTGATCCTCACCTTTGGCGGCGGGACCAACGAGGTGCAGCGCGACCTCATCGCCGTGTTCGGCCTCAAGATGCCACGGAGCTTGTAAACGACATGGACTTTTCCTTCTCCGAAGAACAGCAGGAGATCCAGAACCTGGCCGCCCAGATCCTGCGCGACAAGGTGACCCACGAGCGCCTCAAGGAGATCGAGGCCTCGCCGGAGTGGTTCGACCGCGAGCTCTGGGGCGAGCTGGCCAAGGCCGGCCTGGTCGGCATCGCCCTGCCCGAAGACGTGGGTGGCGGTGGCTTCGGCATTCTCGAGGCGGCGCTCGTCCTCGAGGAGATCGGGCGGACGGTCGCACCCGTGCCGTACTACGCCACCGTCGTGCTGGGCGCCCTTCCGATCGCCGAGTTCGGCAGCGACGAGCAGAAGAAGCGGCTCCTTCCGGGCGTGGCCGACGGCGAGGTCATCCTCACCGCCGCCCTGAGCGAGGACCTCAACCTGGACCCGACGTCGCCGACGACCACCGCCAAGAACGGCCGTCTCAACGGTACGAAGATGCTGGTACCCGCCGCCCACCTGGCAACGGCGATCGTCGTTCCCACGGCTGACGGCGTCTTCCTCGTCGACCCGAAGGGCAACGGCGTGGAGGTGGAGCGCCTGATCACGACGAGCGGCGAACCCCAGTTCAGGGTGACCCTGAACGACGCCGAGGGCGAGCCGCTCGGCGATGCCAGCCAGGGCGCGGCCATCATCGGGTGGATCGTCGAACGGGCGACAGCCGCCCTGTGCGCCATCCAGCTCGGCGTCTGCGAGCAGGCCCTGAAGATGACCGCCGAGTACACGTCGACCCGCGAGCAGTTCGAGCGCCCGCTGGCCGCGTTCCAGGCCGTTGCCCAGCGGGCG
>JAFASB010000363.1 GCA_019244985.1 Acidimicrobiia bacterium
ACCTCGGCGGCGGCTGCGGCGATGGCATTGGCGACGTCCTTCTCGATCGTCTTCTGGCGCCCGTTGACGGCGGCGGCCGCCCCCTTGATCAGGGCCAGGGCCTGGATCAGGCTGCGTTCCTTGCGCATGCCAGATATTGGAAAATTCTCGACCGCCCTCTGTGTTTGGGCGCTCCACTTGGCGTGGGCAGGAACCCGGACCTCTCCCATCGAATCTTGTTCAGTCCTGTATTCCTCGGCCATATTCGGACCGTAGCGCAGGGCCCGAAAATGGTGCCTGGAGCATCCCCCAGCGCCTCACGCCGGGTGGCTACGGTGCACCGAAATCGGTACCGACCGGGTTGAAAAGACCGGCGAAGCCCCGTTATGGTCACCGCTTCGTTGTCTCGAACCCCGTTGACAACTGACACGAACCCGCAGAACCCCCGAAGGCGAGTGGAGGCCATCGTTTGACCCCACGGAACCAACGGCGGCTCGGCGTGCTCGTCGGGATTTCACTAGTTCTCGCTCTTCTCGGCGCGGCGTCCGCTGCTGCAAGTCCGATCCAAGACAAGCAAGCTCAAGCAGCGCAGATCCAGGCTCAACTGGATGCGCAAGGCAACAAGATCAGCCAGCTTGACGAGCAATACAACCGCGCCCAGATGAACGTGGCGTCGACGCAGGGCCAGCTGGCGAAGGCCCAGGCCGACCTCGCCGCGGCCAACGCGCGCTTCGCCCAGATCAAGGGGCAGATGTCGCAGGCGGCGGTCAACGCCTACATGCACGGCGGCAACACGAGCATGATCGAGCAGCTCGTGAAGAGCAACGGCACGGATCTGGCGGTCCGCAAGACCTACGTCGAGGCTGCCTCCGCCGACCAGACGTCGGCCCTCGACGCCCTACGCGCCGCCCGCCAGGACCTCGAGGCCCACCAGGCCGAGCTGAAGGCCAGCGCCGACAGCGCCAACGCCGCCGCCCAGTCCCTGGCCTCCGAAAAGGCGGCGATCGACGCGGCCGTCGCCCAGCAGCAGGCGATCCTCGGCAAGGTCAAGGGCGACCTCGCCCAGCTCATCGCCCAGCAGCAGGCGGCAGCCGCCGCCGATGCCCAGCGCCGGGCCCAAGCCGCCCTCGCCCAGGCCGCGTCGGTCAAGCCGAGGGGCCCTGCGATTCCCGCCGGCCCGCCGCCGCCGATGGGCCACGGCGCTGCCGCCGCGGTGGCCGCGGCCCGCTCCGTGATCGGCGACCCCTATGTGTACGGCGCCGCCGGTCCGAGCTCGTTCGACTGTTCGGGTCTGACGATGTGGGCATGGGCCCACGGCGGGGTGTCACTCCCGCACTCGTCGCAGTCGCAGTACGCGGGGTCGACCCACATCTCGCTCTCACAGCTGCAGCCGGGCGACCTGCTCTTCTACTACTCCGACATCCACCACGTCGCCATGTACTCCGGCGGCGGGATGATGATCGAGGCACCGCACACCGGCGCCGACGTCCGTGAGGTTCCGATGCGGACCACCGACCTCGTCGGCGCCGGCCGAGTCGGCTAGACCCGACTGGAGTCGAACCGCTCGCGGCAGTGGTCGGAGCAGAAGTAGACGCGCTCGCCGTCGACGATGGTTGAGGCGGGAGCGCTCGACTTCTCGACCTGCATCCCGCACACCGGATCGGTGGCGTGTTCGATGCCCCCGCCCAGGCGCCCTCGGTTCCGGTACAGCCAGTAGAGAACGGCGAACACGCCCAAGAAGACGATGTTCAGGAACGTCGTGTAGTTCCACTGGAAGTGGGTGGCGACGATCTTCTTGGAGCGGACGTCGGGCAGGCCACCGAACGCCGCGAACAGGCCTTCGACGACGAGACCGGCGAGCGACATCACGGCCCAGAACGTCAACGTCAGCCGGACGGCGACGCGGGTGCCGTAGTACTTGCGGTAGATGAGGACGAGCGGCAGGGCGATCAGGTCGGCGAAGAGGAAGCTGATCACGCCCCCGAAGCTGATGCCGCCCTGCCACAGGGCCGCCGCCATCGGCACGTTGCCGATCGAGCACACGAAGCTGATGAAGGCGATGACCGGGCCGAGGGTGACGTTCTGCAGCGTCGTCCAGAAACCGTGGCCAGTGAGAAACACGTCGTTCCACACGTGTGCCGGCACGACGACGGCGAGAAACCCGGCGACGACGTAACCGATCACCAGCTCCCGCCGCAGCATGTTGATGTCGGCGATCGCGTACGCGGCCGCGTCGGCCCACGCCGCCTTGGTCGTGAGCTTGCGCTTCCACGGCATGCGCTCGAGCTCTTCCTGACGCGCCACGCTCACGCCCGCCATGGCATCGTGGGCGTGGTCCGCTGCTTCGCCGGCGCGGAGATTGGCGCGGGCCCGGTCGGTGACCCGGCGCGTGAGGACGAGTCCGCCGAGCAGCACCAGCAGCACGATCATGAACACGCCGCCGACGTACTCGGCCACGGCGAACTGCCAGCCCAGGAGAATGAGCAACACGACGCCGAGCTCGATCACCAGGTTCGTCGAGGCGAACATGAACACCATGGCGGTGATGAAGTCGGCGCCCTTCTCGTACAGCGACTTCGCCATCGCCGTGGCCGCGTACGAACAGGACGACGAGACCGACCCGAAGAACGTCGCGCGGCTCACGGCGGCCGGCCGGTGGTCGCCCATGACCCGCTGCATCTGCTCCTTGGAGACGAAGCCCTGCACGGCGCCCGACAGGCCGAAGCCAAGCACGAGCGCCCACAGCGTCTCCCAGAACATGAAGAACGCCTCGCGCAGGCTGTGCCACACGTCGTTCATTGGGCGAGCACCTCCGGTGCTCGCAATGACCGACAACGCGCGCTGCTCATTGGTTCGCTCGCTGACGCTCGCTCACGACGTCCAGCCTTACCGGATTGCGGTGGTTACACCGCCGTCCAGCCGCCGTCGACGGCGAGGACCTGGCCGGTGACGTAGCTGCTGGCGTCGCTGGCGAGGAACAGGAGGGCGCCGTCGAGCTCATGGGGCTGACCGGGGCGGCCCATCGGCGCCTTTCGCCGTACCCACGTCATCGACCGCTCATCGGCGAACATCTCGGCCGTCATCTCGCTCTCGAACCACCCGGGGGCGAGGGCGTTGACGCGGACGCCACCTCGGGACCACTCGCCGGCGAGCTCGCGGGTGAGAGCGATCAGGCCGCCCTTGCTCGCCA
>JAFASB010000448.1 GCA_019244985.1 Acidimicrobiia bacterium
ATCGCCCGCTTCACCTCTTGGATGGCCTGGGTGATCTTGATGTCGCGCGGGCACGCCTCGGTGCAGCTGAAGGCGGTCCGGCAGCGCCAGACTCCGGAGCGCTGGTTGAGGATGTCGAGGCGGTCAGCGCCAGCTTCGTCGCGGGAGTCGAAGATGAAGCGGTGGGCGTTGACGATCGCCGCGGGGCCGACGTAGGACTCGTTGCCCCAGTAGACCGGGCACGACGTGGTGCATGCCGCGCACAGGATGCACTTGGTTGTGTCGTCGAAGCGGGCCCGGTCCTCGGGGCTCTGCTTGCGCTCCTCGTAGCCGGGGTCGGTGCTGTTGATCAGGTAGGGGAGCACCGACTTGTACTGCTTGAAGAAGGGCTCCATGTCGACGACGAGGTCCTTGATCACCGGCAGGCCGCGGATGGGCTCGACGCTGATCTTCGTGCCGACGTCCTTGATGAGGAGCACGCACGCCAATGCGTTCGACCCGTTGATGATCATGGCATCGGAGCCGCACACGCCGTGGACGCACGATCGGCGGAAGCTGAACGTGCCGTCGTGGTGCCACTTGACCTCGTGGAGGGCGTCGACGACGCGGTCGGTGTCCTCGACCCGCACCTCGTAGGTCTCCCAGTGCGGTTTGTCGTCCTGCTCGGGATTGAACCGCTTGATCTTCAGTTCGACGTCGACGACTGCCATCTCAGTACTTGCGCTCCATCGGTTCGTATTTGCCGCCGACGACGGGCTTGTAGTCGAGACGGACGCCGCCGTCGTCGTTGCGGAAGGCCATTGAGTGGCGCATCCAGTTCACGTCGTCGCGCGTCGGGTGGTCGTCGCGGAAATGGGCACCCCGGCTCTCGGTGCGGGCGAGGGCGCTGACGACGAGTGACTCGGCCAGATCGATGAGGAAGCCGAGCTCGATGGCCTCGGTGAGGTCGTAGTTGAAGACCTCGCCCTTGTCCTGGATGCCCGCCCGCTGGTAGCGGTCCCGCAGCGATCGGACGGTGTCGAGCACCGACCGCAGGCTCTCGTCCGTGCGGAACACCGACGCCTTGTCCATCATCTCTTCCTGGAGCCGGGCTCGAATGTCGGCCACGTTCTCGCCGCCCGCGCTCGTGCGCAGCCGCTCGACAAGGCCGCGCGTCTCGTCCTCGACATGTGCGGGCAGGTCGGCGTGGCTCACACTGTTGACGTACTGGGCCATCGCCGCGCCGCCCCGGCGCCCGAACACCACGATGTCGAGCAGCGAGTTGGTGCCGAGGCGGTTCGCGCCGTGCACCGACACGCACGCGCACTCGCCCGCTGCGTACAGGCCGGGGAGCACGGTGTTGTCGCCGTCGACGACGACCTCGGCGCTGATGTTCGTGGGGATGCCACCCATGGCGTAGTGAGCCGTCGGCTGGATGGGGATCATCTGCGTCTTGGGCTCGAGCCCCATGTAGGTGCGGACGAAGTCGGTGATGTCCGGAAGCTTCTCGTCGATCTGCTCGGGCGGCAGGTGCGTGAGGTCGAGGTGGACGTAGTCCTTGTTCTCGCCGATGCCCCGCCCCTCCCGAACTTCGGTGAGGATGGCCCGGCTGACCATGTCGCGAGGGGCGAGGTCCTTCACCGTCGGGGCGTAGCGCTCCATGAAGCGCTCGCCGTCGGCGTTGCGCAGGATCCCGCCTTCGCCTCGCGCCGCCTCGGACAGGAGGATCCCGAGCTTGTAGATACCGGTGGGGTGGAACTGGAAGAACTCCATGTCCTGCATCGGGATGCCGCGCCGGTAGAGGACGCCGGGACCGTCGCCGGTGAGGGTGACGGCGTTGGATGACACCTTGAACATGCGCCCGTAGCCGCCGGTGGCGAACAGGGCGGCCTTGGTGTGGAAGACGTGCAAATCGCCGGTGGCGAGCTCGTAGGCGACCAGCCCCGACACCCGGCCTTCGCTGAAGGCGATGTCGAGGACCTGGAACTCGTTGAAGAAGTTGACGTCACGCGCCAGGCACTGCTGGTACAGCGTCTGCAGGATCATGTGGCCCGTGCGGTCCGCGGCGTAACACGCACGACGCACGGGGCCCTCGCCGTGGTTGCGGGTGTGCCCCCCGAACCGGCGCTGGTCGATGCGTCCCTCCGGCGTGCGGTTGAAGGGCATGCCGAAGTGCTCGAGCTCGATGACCGCGTCGATTGCTTCCCGGCACATGATCTCGGCGGCCGGCTGGTCGACGAGATAGTCACCACCCTTGACGGTGTCGAAGGCGTGCCACTCCCAGGAGTCCTCTTCGACGTTCGCCAACGCCGCGCACATGCCGCCCTGGGCGGCGCCGGTGTGCGAGCGGGTCGGGTAGAGCTTGGTGAGCACGGCGACCCGGCACTTGCCGGCGGTCTCGATGGCGGCCCGGAGACCAGCGCCCCCGGCGCCGACCACGACCGCGTCGTAGCTGTGGCGATGGACCTTCATGTGGACTTGTTTCTACCTGCAATCTCGGCGGTGTAACGATTTGCCACGGCCACCTCGCCCACGAGCGCCAGCGTGAGTGTGAGCGGGCCCGGAGCATCGGGGACGACTGCCTGCAGGGTGCCCACCCGGACGCAGTCGTCCTCGGGAACCTCGCCTTCCCAGCGCCAGTCCTGGGCGCCACCGGTCCACTGCAGGCGGGCGCGCACCTGGCCGCTGACCGGCTTGCGCAGGTCGTTGACGACGTGCACGTCGAGGGCGAGGGCTTCGCCGGGGCCATAGCGGGCGTGGGGGCGGTCGGCGACGACGATGACAGGACGGCAGGCGTCGCGCAGCGCCGCGAACCCCGCCTTGGGAACGCGCTCGTGGTCGAGGACCGACCACGTCACGGACGGATGGGCGTCGGCGAAGGCGAACTGGCAGAACCCGCCCGTCGGCCGGTATTTGAGCCGGCGGAGCGTTTCGATGTGATGCTTGACGAGCGTCGCCTGGTACTCCTGCGTGGCGCGGCGCCACTCGTCGAAGGTGGCGTAGTCGGCGGGCGGCACATAGCGGTCGAAGGCGAAGCGCTGCAGAGCGTGCGTGCGCCACAGGCGCTCCCAGTCGAGGTCGGGCCACCGTTCGGGCTCCATGAAGGCGTTGGTCTCGGGGACGGCCTGGGCGCCGAACTCCGACACGAACCGCGCCAGCCGCGGCCACGCGGCCATCGCACGCGGGAAGTCGCGCTCCTCGCCGTGGTACCAGCCGAAGTAGGTGTGGGTGTCGGTGCCTCCCGACCCCGGGTGGGGGAAGACGCCGGAGTGGGGAATCACGGGCCGGCTGCCGTCGGCCTGCTCGAGCGCTCGCTTGATCGAGTGGTCGAGGATGGTCTTGTTCCAGCTCGGCAGTTCTTGGGCGACAGCGGCACGGGCCGCGATGCGTGATCGTGAGAACCCGACGCCGGGCTCGAGATCGAGCGCCATCGGCTCGTTGTGGCCGCACCAGATGGCGATCGAGGGATGGTGCCCGAGCAGCTCGACGGCCTTCGCGGCCTGGCGCACGGCCTGCTTGCGCACGCCGCGGGCATAGCCCCACTGCAGCGGCATGTCCTGCCAGAGGAGCAGGCCGGCCTCGTCGGCCGCGTCGTAGAGCTCGGGCCGGGAGACGTGGGCGTGGATACGCAGAAGGTCCAGGCCGGCGTCCTTGGCCAGAGCGACGTCGCGCGCCAGCTCATCGGGCGTGGCGTCGCCCAGCGCCATCCGGGCCGGCCCCTGGTTGGAGCCCTTGAGGAAGAGGCGCTCACCGTTGACCGACAAGATCCACTTCGACATCGCGATCTGGCGCAGGCCGGTGCGGAACGTGCGGCGGTCACTCGTCGACCCCGTGGCCACGTCGACGACGTCGACGGTGACGTCCTCGAGGTGCTGGTCGCCGAGCGCATGGGGCCACCACAGGCGCGGCCGGTCCACGGTCACGGTCCACGACACCTGGTTCTCACCCGCCGCGAGCGGCTGCTCGATCTGGTGCTGCGTCTCGCCGACAGCGGTCCGAAGGATGACCCTCGTCGTCTCGGCGGCGTCGAGTGTCGCCCGCACTGCGAGCACTGCCCGTACATCGCTGGCCTCGGTGCAGACGGTGACGAGGTGGGTGACCCGCACCGGCCCCGACTCCTCGATGCGAACGGGTCGCCAGATGCCGCCGGGGTTCCAGTCGGGATCGAGGCAGTCCCAGTGTTGAAAGACGCCCGTCAGATTGCGCTTGGCGGCCCGGTCGGTGGGTCTTGGGCAGCCGACCTCCACGGCGAGGACGTGCTCGCTGCGCTGGCGGAGCGCGTCGGTGACCTCGAAGTGGTGCGGGAAGAAGTAGCCCTCGGTGTCACCGACGTAGGCGCCGTCGAGCCACACGTCGCCCAGGTAGAACAGTCCGTCGAGGACCAGCCACCGCCGCCGACCCTGCTCGTTGGTCCCCTCGAAGTGGCGCCGGTAGAGAAGCGGCCCGTCCTCATCCGCGAACGAGGGCGTGGAGCGCCAGTGGCCGGGGACGGTGAGCTCGGGCCAGTCGGCTTCGTCGAGGTCGGGCCTCGAGAACTCCCGACGAAGCTGTTCGTCGGCGACGTGGGCCCGCCACGTGCCCGAAAGTTCCACAGGATGACGCTACAGATTCGACGCCCGATCCGCCGACGGCAAACGTGATGCGGCCTCCAAGTCTGGAAGTCCGGCGCTCGAACGGGCCGAAGCGGAACGAACAGGGGAACCTGGAGAGGTCGGGTGCGGTGGTCAGAGCTGCAGCGTGCGGGTGATGCGCACGGTGTCGAGGAGGCGGCGATCGTGCGTCACGAGGACGAGCGTGCCGTCGTAGGTCTCGAGCGCCGCCTCGAGCTGTTCGATCGCCGGGAGGTCAAGGTGGTTGGTCGGCTCGTCGAGGACGAGGAGATTCACCTCCTTGGCGACGAGAAGGGCCATCAGGGCGCGGGTGCGCTCGCCCGGTGACAGCGTCGTCGTCGGGCGCAGCACCTCGTCGGGGCCGAGGTCGAACTTGGCGAGCAGCGTCCGCGCGTCGGCGACGACCATCCCCGTCTCGTCACAGAACACGCTGAGAAGGTCGCGCTCGCCGCTGAGGGCGCGGCGCGCCTGGTCGAGCTCGCCGACAACGATGCGCGAGCCCCAGTGCCGTGTGCCGGAAGTCAACGGTGCCCGGCCGAGCAGGGCCTGCAGAAGCGTCGTCTTCCCGGATCCGTTGGGGCCGACGATCGCCAGGCGGTCCTGCCAGTGGACCTCGAGGTCGATCGGGCCCAGCGTGAATGGTCCGCGCGAGATGACCGCCGACTCGAGTCGTGCGACGACGTCACTGCTCCGGGGGGCCGGTGGCAATTCCAGTCGCAGCTTCCAGCCCTCCCACGGCTTCTCGACGACCTGCAGGCGCTCCATCGCCCGCTCGGTCGCGCGCGCCTTCGCGGCCAGCCGCTCCGTGGCCTCGACGTGGCGGTGTCGGATGTTCTTGTCCGGGTCGGGCGGGCGGCGCACGGCCTTGTTCCGGCCCCGCTCGGCCCACCGCCGCTGCTGGCGCGAGCGGTCGAGGAGCCGGTC
>JAFASB010000435.1 GCA_019244985.1 Acidimicrobiia bacterium
AAGTTAAGGCGACGCCTCGCGGTCCTCGCCTCATGGTGCGCGAACCTCGTCGTTCTCGCTCAGTCCATACAGAAGCTGGAGTTCCACCGGGCCGAGACTCTCACACTGAGCCTACGGACCGGCATGAGTCTTAGGAAGACTCCGCGGGGTCATCGATCCCTGCGCGGCGTTTGGCCTCAGCCCAGCGGTCCTCGACTTCCCACGCGGCGGCCCAGTCCCCGATATAGCGGGCATCGAACCGATGGCCGGCATCGAGGATCGATGCGATGTCGTCGCGGTCGCGGGGACGCCACGCGATCAACTTCTGGATGATGACGTCTTCGAGCGTGAGTACGCCGGTGGTGGCTCGGTCAAGCGCCTGCTTCAGGTACTCGACGGTCGCAAACACGATGTCGATACGGTCACCTTTGCCGCGCACGAGGAGCATGTCGGGCTCGCTGCGATCCTCGCCGCCGACTTGGACGTCGTAGCCCTCCCGTTCGAACGCTTCGGCGACCGCCGGCGACGGTTCGACGAGAAGGTCGGCGTCTGTCGTCATCCTCGCCGTGGCTCGGTAACGAAGCGCGGCGAGGGCCCCCATCAGCGCCCAGCGGACGCCGACGCGGTCAAGTACGTCAGCGGCCGCGCTGGCGGAGTCCGAGGGCTCGCGCACGGCGGAAGAACTCGAGCTCGGGGGGTTCGTCGTCATCTCGAAGAGGCGGGATCGCATGTTCGGCACGCCATTCATTTGCGGCGGCAATGCGGGCGCGACGTGCACCCTCGGACGGTTCCTCGTCCGTCTCGGCCTCACGCAGCCGGTCGTTGAGCCTTTCCATACGGGCCCGATCTTCTCGGCTTACTGCCACGTCTCAAGTATGCCGTGGTCAGCGCGGTCATCGGTCGGACGCCCGGATCGAAGCAACCCTCCGATCACTCGCGCCGCGGCTTCGTCGGCGGGCTGCATGAAGGCGGCGTAGACCTTCAGCGTGACCGACGGGTCGGCGTGGCCGAGGCGGCCGGCGACGGTGCGCACGTCGACGCCGGCTGCGATCAGCTCGGTGGCCTGGAAGTGGCGCAGGTCGTGGAGGCGGACGTTGTCGAGGCCGAGCGTCGAACGAAGTCGGGCGAACGCGTGGGTCAGACGGTTCGGTCGCCAAGGGTTGGCGCCGTCGGCACAGTCGGACAGGACGAACGCGTCCGGCCGTAGAGCGACGCCGGCATCGACGGCACGGCGCTCGCAGGCGTGGCGATGCGCACGCAGCACTGCCACCGTGCCGCCGTCCAGCGACAAGCGCCGGGCGGCGTGGGTCTTGGTGTCCTTCTCGACAAGTCCCATTTCGCCGATGCACGACCGACGTCTCGACCCGGATGCACGACTCAGCGAGGTCGACGTCGCGCCACCGCAAACCGCAGACCTCGCCTCGCCGCATTCCCGTGGCCACGAGCACCCTGAGGGCAACGGCGACGTCGGGCGGCGCTGCGTCGATCAGGCGGACGACGTCGCCCGCACCGGGAGGGCGGATGCGTCGTCGATGTACGCGCGGCGGACTGGCGATATCCGCGGGGTTGGTCGCCAACCAGCCCCACCGCACGCCTTGTCTGAACGCCGCGTGCAGGGCGCGGTGATACCGGTGCACGGTCGACGCCTGCCGTCCGTCCGCGAGCAGGCGGACGTACAGCGCATCCAACCGGGCGGGGCTGATGTCGGCAAGCGGTACCGCGCCGATGTGTGGCAGGCACTGCCCAACCGCGGTCCGATAGCTCATCACGGTGGCGACCTCGAGACGCGTCGAGGCGTGCGCCAGCCAGGCCTCGACGAGCTCGCCGACGGTTCGCATGAACGCCTCCGCGTCGGAGCGTGCGACCGGGGGAAGGCGACCCCAACCCTACAAATGGGGTGTGACAGTTGACGTCGACGGTGGCGGCGGCTCGGGATCATCCCTGAGTTTCGGCTCGGGGTCATACCCGATACCGGCGAAGGCGTCGGCGGCGCATGCTCGTCCGCATGTCAGTCATCGAGATCAACGGCCTGGGCAAGGAGTACCGGCGCAGGCGTGGGGGGCGGATGCGTGCGGTCGATGGCATGTCGCTCTCGGTTCCCGCCGGTGGTGTGTACGGCTTCCTCGGACCCAACGGTTCCGGCAAGACGACCACCATCCGCTGCCTGCTCGGGCTGGCTCGCCCGAGCGCCGGCGAGTGCCGGCTCCTGGGTGCGGCGGCGCCCGAGGAACTGCCCGATGTGATCGCACGTGTCGGCGCCCTCGTCGAGATGCCCGGGCTCAACCCGGGACTCTCGGGTCGCCAGACGCTGGGGATCCTCGCGGCCGCCGGCCGCCTGTCCCGGCGCAGCGTCGACGACGCCCTCGAGCAGGTCGGACTCGCAGGCAGAGGCGACGACCTGGTGAAGGCGTACTCCCTCGGCATGCGCCAGCGGCTCGGTCTGGCCACCGCATTACTCAAGGACCCCGAAATCCTGGTGCTCGACGAGCCGGCCAACGGCCTCGACCCGGCCGGCATGCGTGAGATCCGTGAGCTGATCCGCCGTCTCGGCACCGAGGGTCGCACCGTCTTCCTCTCGAGCCACCTCCTGGCCGAGGTCGAGCAGGTGTGCGACCAGGTGGCGATCGTGGCGCGAGGTCGCACGGTGACGAGCGGTCCCATCGCCGAGGTGCTCGCCGCGGCGCGCCCGACCGCGATGTCGGTGAAGGTGCGCAACCTGAGGGGCGGCGCCCGCACGTTGGCGGCGGCCGGGTTCGGCGTGACCCTCGCCGACCGTCGCCTCGAGGTGGCGGTGGAACCGGCACGGGCCGAGCGGGTGACCCGCGCTCTGGTGGCCGATGGGCACTACCCGACAGAGCTTCGCCCGATGGAAACGAGCCTGGAGGACGCGTTCTTCGCCCTCACCGGCGACCCGACAGGAGACGCGTCATGACCGCCCTCATCCGAGCCGAGTTCCAGCGCACCGCGGCGCGCCGTGCCGTTCGGTTTTCGGTTCTCCTCGTCGCCGTCGCCATCGTCGCCACCGGCGTGATCGGGTTCACCACGTCGTCGTCGATGTCCGACACCACGTACCGCCAGCGGGTCGCCGCGGCCGACGCAAAGGCCGAGGCGCAGCGGGTCGCGGCCGAGCAGTGCATCCTCGCCAATGGCGGTACAACCGGTCGTGACGTGAGCCCTGCGGTGCG
>JAFASB010000032.1 GCA_019244985.1 Acidimicrobiia bacterium
GGGGCGTGATCGTCAACAACGCGTCGGTGCTCGGGTGGCGGGCCCAGGTCGGCCAGGCGCACTACGCCGCGGCGAAGGCCGGGGTCATGGCCCTCACCCGCTGCGCCGCGCTCGAGGCCGCGCCCCACGGGGTGCGCGTGAACGCCGTCGCGCCGAGCCTCGCGACGCACCCGTTCCTCTCGAAGGTGATGCCCGAGGAGGTGCTCGCCGAGCTGACGACGCGGGAGGCGTTCGGACGGGGCGCCGAGCCCTGGGAGGTCGCCAACGTCATCGTCTTCCTGGCGAGCGACTACTCCACGTACATGACCGGCGAAGTCGTGTCGGTGTCCTCCCAGCACCCCTAGGAGAACACGCAGGGCGCGTCGAATACCACGGTCCATGAGAGATTTGGCGTGGATCGGCGACCTGGTGACGCGGCTGGGCCGGCCTCCGGAGAACGTCTGGCTGGTGGCGTTGGGGCTGGCGTGCGCCGCCCCGCTGCTGGCCTTCGTGGTGCCCAGATTGGCGCGGTCGACGGGGATGGCCCTGGCGGTGGCCGGTCTCGGGCTGGGCTTGGTCGCCACGGTCCACCAGCAGACGATGGAGGCGCTGGGCCTGATCACGGCTGCGGTGAGCGCTGGCTTCATGGCCTCCTGGTCGACGACGACCGTCCGGGACATGGTCAGCTCGATCGTCGCCGGCCCCGTGCCCACGCACACCATCCGCGAACTCACGCTCACGCGGGCCCAGTCCCGCTCGTTGGACTACCTGGCGATGCGCTGGCGCTAAGCCCGTTGCCGGGGCGCTAGGGGAGCGGCAGACCGGTCCCCGCCCGGCAGGGCAGCAGTTGGGTGCTCTGCAGGCTCTGGCCGATGAGACCGGCGCACGGCAGCGTGGTCGTCGTCGGTTGCGGCACCGTCGTGGTCGGCGTGGGGCTGTCCTTGACCAGAGGCGCGGTCGACGGGATCTGAGCCGGCGTCTGATTCGGTGCGGCGGAGGAGACGGGTCGGGCCGTCGGCGTCGTCGTCAGGGGGAGGGCGATGACACTGTTCGACGACTGCGTCGACGGGGGCTCATCGGCGCCGGGCTTCAGCAGCTGGCCGGCCAGGCCGGTGCCGGGACCGGTCTCGAGCGGCGCCGGGGTTCCGGGCCCCGGCGCCAGCTCCTTGGTCACGAGCAGACCGGCGACCACCAGCAGCACGCCGGCGACCGCCATAGCGACGAGGAAGATGCGCCGGCCCTGGGGCGACCAGCCGTCGGTTGCCTCCGGATGGCGCGGCGCGGCCAACGTTTGGGCGAGGATCTCCTCGGGGCGTTGCCGGACAGGCGCCGCGGTGGGCACTTCGTCATTTTGTGGAGAACGGGAGTCTCTGCCCATGGCCCACGCGGACGGTTTGGGCATAGGCAGAAGTGACTAGTCCTGGACAATGTGCCCAGCAGGGCCGTTTTCCAGCTCCGGCGGCTTCGACGCTGTGTCTAGGACGGGCGGTCGACAGCGTCGAGGTAGGGCGGGCGCTCGCCCCCGCCGTCGAGGACGAGGTTGGCGCCGGTGGTGAAGCCCGAGAGGTCCGAGGCGAGAAAGAGGCAGGCGTCGGCGATGTCGGCTGGGGTCGCCATGCGCCCGAGCGGCACGGTCGCCGCCACCCGCCGCTGGGACTCGTCGTCCCCATAGTGGGCTTCGGCGTCCTCGGTCCGCACCAGCCCGGGCGTCACGCAGTTCACCCGCACCTTCGGCGCCCACTCCATGGCGAGCGTCGTCGTGAGGTTGATGAGGCCGGCCTTGGCCGCGCCGTAGGCGGCGGCCCCGGGAGACGGGCGCATGCCGCTCACGCTGCCGATGTTGAGGACGCTGCCGCCAGCGTCCTGGCGCTGCATGACGGTGTTGCCGTGCTGGGCCATGTGGAGCGCCCCGAGCAGGTTGAGCCGGAT
This sequence comes from Acidimicrobiia bacterium, assembly GCA_019244985.1. Taxonomy (GTDB): domain Bacteria; phylum Actinomycetota; class Acidimicrobiia; order Acidimicrobiales; family AC-14; genus CADDZP01. Next base: position 1,909 of record JAFASB010000032.1, read on the forward strand.
GACGGCTTCCGAGAAGCGCGGCGACGCGGTCGCGGCGTCAGCGGGTGGCGCGCCGCCGGCGTTGTTCACCACCACGTCGAGGCGCCCGAACCGTTCGACGGCCACGTTGACGACCCGCTCGCACTCGTCGGGATCGCGGACGTCGGCGGCCACGAACACGGCGTCGCGCCTGTCGGCGTTGGGAAGCGTGTCGGGCTCATGACGGCAGCAGACGACGACATCCGCGCCCGCCTCGAGGAACCGCTCGGCGATGCCCCGGCCGATGCCGCGGCAGCCGCCGGTGACGATCACGGACTTGCCTGAGAAGTCCAATGGGTGGGGCAAGGAGAGGCCTCTCGGACTACGGTGGCCGAGAAATCTA
>JAFASB010000041.1 GCA_019244985.1 Acidimicrobiia bacterium
GGGGATGTACTCACCCTCGTCCGCAGGCATCTGCGTGGTCGTAGGTGCTTCGGTGGACTGCTGGTCGGCCTGCTCGGACATCACTCGTCGCCTTCTCTCCGGACTGCTCCCCGCCCCCACCCTGAGGGCTCAAAGAGAGCTTTAGAAGGCTACACGCTGAGCAATAAGTAGGAACTCGGGACTTTCCAGATCGGGTGGGCGTCGTTCGTAGCGGCCGGGCGTGACCGACCAGACGTGGAGAACGTCGAGGCCTGCGCTTGCAGCGAGCAGGCGGAGCTCGCGTGGCGTGTAACACGCCGTCCAGAGGTCGAAGGGGCGCTCCTCACCGCCAGCGTCCTTCACCGGCGCCAGCTCGTGGTTCACCCCGACGGCCGCGTCGAAGTCGTCGGTCTCCTCGAGGTGGCGCACCATGAAATACGAGGAGAAGGCGGTGAGTGCGATCCTTCCGCCGGGTCGAAGCGCCGCCGCCATTCCGGCCAGGATCGAGGCGTCGTTCGGCGCGCCCGGATCGACGGGAAGGCCGAAGCCTCCCTGGCACAACGAGATGGCGGCGTCGAAGGCGCCAGCGCGCAGCGGCAGCGCGTGGGCGTCACCCCGGATGAACGCCGCGCCCTGTGGCGCGTCAGCGGCGGCGAGGGCCACGAAGCGCTCGGCGATGTCGACGCCCGCGACGCGACACCCGTGGCGCGCCAGCGCGTGGGCGTGACGGCCGGGCCCACAACCGACGTCGAGGACCCGCTCCCCCGGTTCGAGCGCGAGGGCGTCGACAAGGAACGCCGTCTCCTGCGCGGTGCCCTTGGTGAACGAGTAGCGCAGGTACGCGGGCCCGACGAAGTCGGCAAGCGGCTCGAACCAGTGATGCTGCTCGCCGCTGTCTTTACCTGCAGTGTTACCTGCCGCTGAGCTCGATCCCGCCCGAGGAGCAGACCCACTCACCGGGGAGCACGCGCCAGTGCTTGACGCCGGCGGAGACCGAGTCGCAATCGTTCCTCGTCGTCATGGCCTTGGCGCCCGTGTAGAAGGTGAAGACCAACAGGACGATGAACACCCAGAACAGGACGGGGTGCCCGGGCGCGAAGTCGCGTGAACGTGCCACGCGCCCATGGTGGCGCGTGGCACGCGCTCCGTAAAGGAGTCGTTCGGCCTACTTCACGCCGCCTTTGGCTTCCGCCGGGTGGTGTACACCAGGCCTCCTCCGAGCGCGACCGCCAGGCCCACGCCACCGAACGCCCCGAGCGGAAGGTCGGTGGAAGCAGCCGTCGGCTGCACGCAGAACGCGCCGCCCACGGTCGGGTCGTATGCGTTCGTCTCGACAGAGTTGTCCGGGTTGTGGCCATTGCCGCCCGCGACGTAGTCGCCCGGCTTCTTCGCCTGGGTGTCGTGCAGGTCGTACATGTTGACGCAGACCGGGCCGGGATCGACACCAGCCGCGTACGTGTGGGTATCGGAGAAGTTGCCGTGCGGGTGGTTGTTCGAATCAAGCGCGCCGCACGGATCTGCCGCGTTGAAGTGCACCGTGTTGTCGGTCGGGGTGCCGACGTAGATGGTGATCCCGTTCTTGCTCACGATGTTCCCCGGCTGATTGGGGTCGCTCCACGCGACCGCCCAGCCGGCGCCGAAGCGGTTCGAGCAGCCGGTCTGGCTGGGCCACGACCAGGTGCCGCTGATGTTGACGGTGGTCGTCCTGTCGGGGTTCTTGGTCGAAGTTGCCGTCGTGCCTGGGTTCGGGTTGGCGGCGTTGGCGAAGGCCGGCGTCGCCCAGAGAAGCAGCAGAGCGGCCACGGCAGGGGCAAGGAAGAGTTTGCGAGCCATCGCTGGTCAGATTACTCAAGTCTGACGAATTAGTCAATTCGGACAGACCACCCAGACGTCTCAACCCTTCGTATCCGCCCAGCTGTCACCCCACGACACATTCACCGCGAGCTCGACGCACAGCTCACAGGCGCCCGACATGGCAGCCAGCGTGAGCTCGGCGGCCCTCTCGCGTTCATCGGGCGGGACCTCGAGGATGACCTCGTCGTGGACCTGCAGGACGAGCCGGCTCTCGAGTCCCTCGTCCTCCAGCGCGTGGTCGAGACGGACGAGCGCGATCTTGAAGATGTCGGCGGCCAGGCCCTGGATGCCCGCATTCATCGCCTGGCGTTCTCCCGCCTGACGGATGCGGAAGTTCCCGGACGACAGCTCCGGGATCTGGCGGCGCCGCCCGAACAGCGTTTCGGTGTAGCCGCGGTCGCGGGCCTCGGCGACCACGTTCTCCATGTACTCCTTCACCTTGGGAAAGGCCTCGAAGTAGGCGGCGAGGATCACAGCCGCCTCCTCCGTGGGGATGCCCAGTCGCTGACCGAGGCCGTAGGCCTCCATCCCGTACGCCAGTCCGTAGCTCACCATCTTCGCCGTCGAGCGCTGGTTCACGTCGACGGCAGTGGGGTCGACGCCAAACACGCGCGCCGCGGTCGTGGCGTGGATGTCCTGGCCCGTTGTGAACGCTTCGATCAGTCCGGGGTCCTCGGCCAGGTGGGCGATCACCCGCAGCTCGATCTGGTTGTAGTCGGCGACGAGGAACTGCCACCCGTCGGCGGGGATGAACGCCCGCCGGAACTGGCGGCCTTCTTCCCGCCGGATCGGAATGTTGTGGAGGTTGGGGTTCTCCGAGCTCAGGCGGCCCGTGCGGGCGACGGTCTGGTTGAAGCTGGCGTGGATGCGGTCGTCGTCGGACACGAAAGCGAGGAGGCTCTCGCCGTAGGTCGAACGCAGCTTCTCGAACTCGCGGTAACGAAGGAGCTTCTCGATGATGGGGTGCTGGCCGCGCAGCTTCTCGAGGGACGAGGCGTCAGTGGAGAACCCGGTCTTGGTGCGCTTCTGCGGCTGGAGACCGAGCTTCTCGAAAAGGATCCGCCGCAGCTGTTGGGTCGAGTTGACGACGAACTGCTCGCCGGCGTCGTCCTGGATCTCCTTCTCCAGCCGGCGGACCTCGACCTCGAGGCCGTCGATGAGACCGCGCAGGTACTCGACGTCGACGCGCACGCCCACCTTTTCCATACGGGCGAGCACGCGGATCAGCGGGCGCTCGATGTCGTCGTAGAGGGTGAACAAGTTGCGGGAGTCCATGGCGCTGCGCAGCGCAGGCGCCAGCCGGGCCACCGCGACCGCTCGCCGCCCGGCGTCCTCGGCGGGCTTGTCGACGTTGCCGTCGAGGTCGAGCTGCCCCGCCGGTGGCGCGTCGGCTGCGCGCAGCTCGACGCCGAGGTAGCGCACCGCCAGGTCCTCGAGGAGGTAGTCGGTCTCCCCCGGGTCGACGAGGTAGGCGGAGACCGCGGTGTCGAGGTCGAGCGAACGAATGTCGATCCCGTGGGGCTCGAGTGCCCGCATCAGCTCCTTGGCCCGGTGGGCCTCGAGCGGCGGACCGCCGTCGGCGACGAGGCTGGCGAGAGCCGCCGCGACCTTCTGGTCGGCGAGAAGGTCGGCGGTGAAGAACTGCGCCGACTCCGGCGACTCGCCCACGGCGACGGCCAGGGCGAGGAGGGGCGACCGTCCTTCGATGGCCTCCCACGACGCGGCGATCGCCACAGGCTCCTTCGGTCCGCCCAGCCGCTGGAGGGCGTCGACCGCCTCTTCCGCGGTACCGAGACGGTGGAGGTCGACGTCCAGCGTCTCGGTCGCCGACGTGTGAGCCGGCAGCGAGCCGCCGACTGCCTCGAGCAGGCGATCCCAAAGGGTGCGGAACTCGAGGAACGTGAAGAGCTCGCGCACCTCTTCGGCGTTCCACTGTCCTTGGCGGAGGTCGTCGAGGGAGATCTCGAGCGGCACATCACGGACGAGCGGCGTGGCCTGGGCGTTCTGACGAACCTGGGCCTCGTGGGCCTTGAGGTTCTCGCGCAGCTTCGGCGTGTTCTTGTCGACGTTGGCGAACACGCCGTCGAGGTCGCCGTAGGTGTTGATCAGCTTGGCCGCCGTCTTCTCGCCGACGCCGGGCACACCGGGAAGGTTGTCGGACGGGTCGCCGCGCAGCGCCGCGTACTCCGGGTACTTCGCGGGCGTCACGCCGGTGCGTTCGAGTATCCCGGCCTCGTCGTAGAGGACGTAGTCGCTCACGCCGCGGCGGTTGTAGAGGACCTTCACGCAGGGGTCTTCGACGAGCTGGTACTCGTCGCGGTCGCCCGTGACGACGATGACCTCGTCGCCCTTCTCCTTGGCCTGCGTCGCCAGGGTGGCGATCACGTCGTCGGCCTCGAAGCCGGCGGCGTCGACCATCGGCATCTTGAGGGCATCGAGGACCTGGCGGACGAGCCCCATCTGCTGACGCAGGATGTCGGGCGCCTCGGACCGGCCGGCCTTGTACTCGGCGACCAGCTGGTGGCGGAACGTCGGCTCGGGGCGGTCGAAGGCGATGCCGATGCCGTCAGGCTGGTGGTCCTTCAGCAGGTTGATCAGCATCGACGTGAAGCCGAAGACGGCGTTGGTGACCTGTCCCGACGCCGTGGCCATATCGGTGGGTAGAGCAAAGAAGGCGCGGTAGACGAGCGAGTTGCCGTCGAGGAGGAGGATTCTCGCCATCGCTTCTCCCAACACTAAGAGGCGCGATTTGCCTCCGTTTGTTAGGTCCGCCTAATATGACGTCTGTGTCAGATGGACAGGTGATTCTGCTCGGCGGCATCGCCGGAGCGACGATCTTCCTCGGCCTCCCGGTCGGACGGACGCAGCGGCTGTCGTCCAAGACCCGCGCCTTCCTGAACGCGCTCGCCATCGGCATCCTGCTGTTCCTGCTGTGGGACGTCCTCTCCCAGGCCATCGACCCAGTGGAGAAGGCGCTGACGGCTGCAGCCGTCGATGGCAACGGCACGTGGGGTCGCTTCGCCGAGTTGGCCGGCACGTTCGCCGTCCTGCTGGGTGCCGGCCTCCTGAGCCTCGTGTACTACGACCGGTGGCTCGCCGGCCGCCCGCGAGTCCGCCGTGAAGGGCCCGGTGCCGCGCTGGCCGAAGATCTCCGGCCGGCCGCGTCCACCGTCGCCCACGAGGCGTCCCGGCTCGCCCTGCTCATCGCCATCGGCATCGGGTTCCACAACTTCTCCGAGGGCCTGGCCATCGGCCAGTCGGCGGCCAAGGGCGAGATCAGCCTTGCGCTGCTGCTGATCATCGGCTTCGGGATGCACAACGCGACCGAGGGTTTCGGCATCGTGGCACCGATGTCGGCCGACGGCGTGCGACCCTCGTGGGGATACCTCGCCGTGCTCGGCCTGATCGGCGGAGGACCGACCTTCCTCGGCACGATCGTCGGCGAGTCGTTCGTCAACGACACCCTGTCGGTGGCCTTCCTCGCCCTCGCCGCCGGTTCGATCCTCTACGTCATTCTGCAGCTGGTGAAGATGGCGTTCCGCATGGGCCACCGCGAGGTGCTCATGTGGGGCCTGCTCATCGGATTCCTCGTGGGCCTCGCCACGGACTTCGTGCTCGTGGCTGCGGGAGCCTGAGGATGCACGACGGCTTCCACCCCCCGCTCGAGGAGTACCTCGAGGCCGTGTACGAGCTGCAGGAAGAGGGCACGCCGGTCATCCAGGCGCGGCTGGCCGAGCGGCTCGGGCACGCGCCGCCGTCGGTCTCGGAGATGATCGGACGCCTGCGTGCCGATGGCTTCGTGGAGTCCGAGGGCCGGTCCCTCCGGCTGACATCCAAGGGTCGCAAGCGCGCAGAGAGCGTCGTCCGCAAGCACCGGCTCGCCGAGCGTCTGCTCAACGACGTCATCGGCCTCGAGTGGCACAAGACGCATCTGGAAGCGTGTCGCTGGGAGCACGTGATCTCCGACGACGTCGAAGCGAAGTTGGTCGCGCTGCTCGGCAACCCGTCGACGTGCCCCCACGGCAATCCGATCCCGGGTGGCCCGGTCCAGAAGCGCCACCTCACCGCGCTCGCCGACTCAGAGCCCGGCGACCACGTCCGTCTCGAACGGGTGACCGAGCAGGTGGAGACCGACACCAAGTCGCTGACCTACCTCGACACCCATGGCTTCGTTCCCGGCGTCGACGCCGAGGTCCGCGCCAAGGCCGCGAACGGCACGCTCACGCTGGCCGTCGACGACGGCACCCTTTCGATCGAGCCGGACCTCGCGGCCCAGCTCTTCGTCGCCGCCGGCTAGCTCGCCGACGGCTCCGGCGGCGTGAGCTCGCCGGAAATGAGGCGCTCCGCGACCTGCTTCATCGTCACCCGCTCGCGCATCGCCGTCTTCTGGATGAACGAGAAGGCGTCGGCCTCCGAGTAGTGGTGCACGTCCATCAGCCGGCCCTTGGCCCGGTCGACGACCTTGCGCGTCTCCATCTGGTCCTCGAGGCTCTGCACCTCGGTCTCGAGGGCCCGGATCTCCTTGAACCGGCCGAGGGCGATCTCGATGGCGGGGATGAGCTCGCTCTTCTGGAACGGCTTGACCAGATACGCCAGGGCGCCCGAGTCCTTGGCCTGCTCGATCAGGTCACGCTGGCTGAAGGCGGTGAGGATGAGAACGGCTGCCCGCCGCTCCCCCGCGATCTCCCGCGCCGCGGACAGCCCGTCCATACCGGGCATCTTGATGTCGAGGATCGCCAGGTCGGGATCGAGGTCGCGCACCAGCTGCACGGCCTCGTCGCCGCGCCCAGTCTCGCCCACGACCTCATAGCCCTCTTCTTCGAGGATCTCCTTGAGATCGAGGCGAATGATCGCTTCGTCTTCGGCAAGGACGACGCGCACGGAAATCGGGAACGCTCCTGTGTTCGGGGGTCAGCGCCTCAGCGCGTCTCGGCGACGAGCTTGTCGAGCAGCTCGTCCTGGGCTTTCTCCAGCTCTGCGATCGATGCAACCACTTTTGCCCGCTCGCGCGCCATGGCGTCGGCGTGCTTCTGCGCTTCGTGGTGGTCGTGATCGGCGAGCGGCGTCTCGGACACCAACGCTCGCAGGCGTAGCTCGTCGGCTTCGTCGGCGAAGAACAGCAGCTGCTCGTCGATGACCTGCAGCTCG
>JAFASB010000100.1 GCA_019244985.1 Acidimicrobiia bacterium
CGAGGTCGAGGTTGGTGCCGCGTCCGTGCTCGCCGGCATGGTCGTCCTCGGCCGAATCGGTTCCACGTCGCTGGCCGCACTCGCGGGGGCCCAGCACGTCGTCGGTCCGGCAGGCACGAGCGGGCCGGTGCTGCTCGCGGCCGCGTCCTGGTGCGCGGCGCTCGCGCTGACGTTTTCGACGCGCGCCGAGTTCGCGGTCGCCGTCGTGTTCGGCCTGGCGGCCGCCGACGTCGTCGCCGGCCCGGCGACGCACACCGCGGAGTCGCTTGCCGTGCGCGTGGCGGCCTCGCTGATCGCCATCGCCGTGGCCTGGTTCGTCGGCGGCTGGGTTCCGCCTCGCCTCGCCCGCCTCGTCGCCCTGGGGACGGGCGTGGTCGGCATCGTGCTCGTGCTGGTGGCCTGACCCGCATGGGCGCCCTCCTCGACCTCGCCGTCGCTGCACCCCTCGCGGGCGCTGTCGTAGCGGTGCTCGTGCCCGACCGGGCCCTCGATGCCGTGCGTGCCAGCGCATTGGTCGCGGGCCTGTGCTGGCTGGCGCTGCTCCTGGACGCGTCGGTCGTCTCAGTCACAAGGCTGCACAGCGCGCCGATCGTCGCCGCCGCCGGGTTGGGCGCCGCTCTGCTCGTCGCCGCCGTCGATACCGACGCCGTCGACCGACCAGCGCTCCTCGCCGTCGCACTGACGGCCGCGTCGATCGCCGTGGCCGCGGGCCGCACCGCGACCGACGGCGGGGGAGCGATCGTTGCCCTGGCGGCGGCGGCGGCCCTGGCGAGCGCAGCCGGACGCATGGCGGCGCGTGTGTGGGCGACCGCGGCCGCGGGCCTGGTGGTCGCCGCGATCGGCGTTGTCGCCCTGCGCTCGGCGGCCAACGCCTGGCAGCTCCCTCTCGCCGACGCCACGTCCCACCGTGGCGCGGGCGTGCTGGTGCTCGTGGGCGCCGCCCTGGTCGTCGTGGCCTGCTGCCAGCGGGCACGCGCCCCCCTGACCCTTGCGGCGCCGGCGGCGGCCTTCGTCGCCGCCCAGGCCGCGCCGATGGTGCACCGCTCCGGAGGCCTCACCTGGTTCGCGGTCGTCCTCGCCATCGCTGCCACTGCCGCCTCGGTGGCCGCCCGGGCGGGCCGCCCGTTGCTCGACCGCCCGGCGGTGAGTCTCGCCCTTCTCGGGTTCGCCGCACTGGTCGTTCCCGGCGCCGCACGCGGTCCGGGTCTCTTGCTCGTGTCCGGGGGTCTGATCGCCCTCGCCCTCGACGCGACGGGCGCCGCCGCGCTCGGCGTCCCAGGCGGAATCGGGCTGGGCATCGCGCTGGCGGCGCGGGGCGGAGGCGCGGCCTTCGTCGTCGGCGCCCTCGGTGGACTGGTTGCCCTGGCCCTGGCGGCCGCCGTCGTGCGCACCCGCCCCGTGCCGCGGCCGTCGATCTGGATGGCGCCGGTGCTCGGCGTGGGCGTCTGGCTGCTCGTCGGGCCCGGCACATGGGGTTGGGTCGGGCCCGCGCCCCTGCACGCCTACGACGCGGGTGCGGCCCGAGCCGTGGCGGGCGGCGCACTGTGCCTGCTCGCCCTGGTTCTCCTGGGCCGCGATCCTGCCGGTTGGTACGCTCGCGTACTCCCCCCGGACACCCCAGGCGAGGATGCCGTCCGCCACTGAAACACGGCCTCGTCCGGCGCGATCGCGTCGGCCAGCAGCTCGATCTGACCGGCGCGCCGCGCCGCAGCGATCCCAGGCTGGTGGCCCCCGCAAGCGCCGCAGCTGGCTGTGGCGCTACCGACGCATCCTGTTCCTGTTCGGGCTCCTCGGAGCCACGGCCATCGGGGGCATCGCCTATGTGATCGCCCAGGTGCCGCTCCCGAAGGACACGCCCCTGGCCCAGACCACGATCCTCACCGATGCCAAGGGCAACCAGCTTGCGGTCCTCCACGGCGACGAGAACCGGTTGCCGGTGAAGCTCAGCCAGGTGCCGAAGGTCCTCCAGGACGCCGTCATCGCCTCGGAGGACCGCAAGTTCTATAGCCACGCGGGCGTCGACCCTCTCGGCGTCCTGCGTGCGACGTGGGCCGACGTCCGCCACGGCTCGACCGTCCAGGGTGGGTCGTCGATCACCCAGCAGTACGTGAAGAACACCTACACGGGCAGCCAGCGCACGTTCATGCGCAAGGTCAAAGAGGCCGTGCTCGCCACGAAGGTCGAGCGCAAGTACAGCAAGCGTCAGATCCTCGAGCGCTATCTGAACACGATCTACTTCGGCCGCGGCGCCTACGGGGTGCAGGCCGCCGCGCACGCCTACTTCGACAAGGACGTCCAACAGCTGGGCCTGCCCGAGAGCGCCCTGCTGGCCGGCCTCATCCGCGGCCCCGAGGAAGCCGATCCGGCGCGCGGGCCGGCGCCGGCGGCACTTGCGAACCAGCGGCGCTCCGAAGTGCTGGAGGCGATGGTCGAGACCGACGCCATCAGCGCGTCCCAGAAGACGGAGGCGGAGAGCGTCCCCATCGACAGCAAGCCGCGCGCGCCGAAGACGACGATCGCCTCGTCCGCGCCGGGCTCGGAGTACTTCGTCGACTACGTGCGTCGTCAGTTGGTCAAGAGCTACGGCGAGGACGCGGTGCTGCGCGGCGGCCTCCATGTGCAGACGACGCTCGACCAGGGTCTCCAGAAGCAGGCGTACGACGCGGTCTACAAGACGTTGTGGGATTCCAAGAACGACCCCGCCGGCGCCCTCGTCACCATGGACGGCGACGGGCACGTCCTCGCCATGGTCGGAGGCCGCGACTGGAACGCCTCCAAGGTGAACCTGGCCGTCGGCACGGCCGGCGGCGGGGTCGGTCGTCAGGCGGGCTCGTCGTTCAAGCCGTTCGTGCTGGCCGAGATGTTGAAGGAGGGGTATTCGGTCGAGTCGTCGTTCCTCGGGCCCCAGAAGATCACGCTGCCCAAGGCCGACAACGGCAAGGACTGGGAGGTGTCGAACTTCGACAACGAGGGCTTCGGTCGGCTGAACCTTGTCGACGCCACCGCCCATTCGGTGAACACCGTGTACGCCCAGCTCGTGGCCGCCATCGGACCCCAGAACGTCATCCCGACGGCGCAGGCGCTGGGGATCAGGTCGCCGCTCGACCCGGTGCCGTCGATCACCCTCGGCACCCAGAACGTCTCGGTCATGGAGATGGCCGACGCCTACCTGAGCTTCGCCAACGAGGGCATGCAGACCGACCCCCAGGTGTTCTCGAAGATCACCGACGCCACCGGCGCCGTTCTCTACGACGGCAAGCCGCACCGCACGAAGGCGCTCAGTCGCAGCCAGGCCGACGTCATGAACTTCACGCTCAGCCAAGTGGTCCAGCGCGGCACCGGCACCGGCGCCCAGATCGGCGTCCCTGTCGCGGGCAAGACGGGGACGACGGAGGACTTCGGCGACGCCTGGTTCGTCGGCTACACGCCGAAGCTTGCGACCGCGGTCTGGATGGGCTACCCCGAGGGCCAGTCCAAGAAGATGACCGACGTGCACGGCGTGCACAACGTCAACGGCGGGTCACTGCCGGCGACGATCTTCAACCGCTTCATGACGCGTGCCGTCCACGACCCACGCTTCGCCAACGGCGGGGACTTCCCCAAGCCCGACAGCTTCCCCGGCAAGATCCTCGGCCAGCGCGTGCCCTACGTCGACCAGTCCGCTCAGACGCCGACGTCGGTCGGCACGGCGACGACAGTTCACCCGAAGACGACGACGCCGTCTCCGTCGATCACGCCGACCACCTCTTCACCTTCACCGAAGCCCACCACGCCACCGCCGACATCGCCGCCCCAGACGATGCCGCCCGCGGCGCCGCCGCCCGAACCGCCGCCGACCCGGACCCCACCCACACGACCGCCGCCACGGCCCTAGTGCGCGTCCCTCGAAAGCCGGTGTGGCTTAGGCCGACCGGGTGACTGCGCCGTAGAGGCCGAGGGCTTCGGCGACGTCGTCGCTCAGGCGGTAGCTCTCGTCCTCGGACGGGAACCGACCGGTGCGCACGTCGGCCGCGTACGCCGACAGCGCGGCGACAGAGTCGGCCTTCACGCTGGCGTACCGACGCACGAACTTGGGCGAGATGCGGTCCTCGATGCCGAGGACGTCGTGGTACACGAGCACCTGGCCGTCGCACCACGGTCCGGCGCCGATGCCGATCGTCGGTACGGCAACGGCCTCGGTGACCGCACGGGCGACGCCGTCGGGCACCGCCTCGAGCACGATGGCGAAGCAGCCGGCGTCGGCCAGTGCCACCGCGTCGTCGACGAGCGCGGCGGCGGCTGCCGCCTGCTTGCCCTGCACCTTGAACCCGCCAAGGGCGTGGATCGATTGGGGCGTCAGTCCCACGTGGCCCATCACCGGCATCTCGGCGTCGACGATGGCCTTGACCATGTCGAGGCGCTTGCGGCCTCCCTCGAGCTTCACGGCTTGGGCGCCGGCGCGCACGAGCGTCGCCGCGTTGCGGACCGTGTCCTCGACGGACACGTGGTAGCTCATCCATGGCAGGTCGCCGACGATCAGCGGGCGTGGCTTCGCCCTGGCCACGGCCGCGACGTGGTGTGCCATGTCGCCGACGGTGACCTGGAGAGTGTCCTCGTAACCGAGGACGACCATCGCCAGGCTGTCACCGACGAGGATGATGTCGACCCCCGCCTCGTCGGCGATGCGGGCACCCGGCGCGTCGTAGGCCGTCACCATCACGAGCGGCGTGCCGCTCCCTTTGCT
>JAFASB010000171.1 GCA_019244985.1 Acidimicrobiia bacterium
TTCGTCGACGGCCCCTATCGTTTCGAGATCCTCGAGGGCATCAGCCACTGGATCCCCGAGCAGGCGGCCGACGAGCTGAACCGGCTCCTGCTCGAGCACATTTCCAGCGCTGCGTGACTTCGTTCCCCGAAGCGGCCGCTGATGTGGCTGCCGGCGGGGACCCGCGTGCCGCCGCCGCGGGTGTGGTGGCAGCGATGACGCCGGAGGAACGTCAGTGGTGCCTCGACGGCGACGTGCCGTTCGGGGCAGGCCTCGCCGACCTCGCGACTGGCGGCTACCACAAGCGGCCGTTCCCCGCGGCGCGCGTGGACCGTGTCGGCGTCCCCGGGTTCGCCTTCAGCGACGGGCCGCGCGGTGTCGTCATCGGACCGGCCACGTGCTTCCCGGTGAGCATGGCCCGCGGTGCGACGTGGGACGTCGACCTGGAGGAGCGGATCGGCGACGCCATTGGTAAGGAGCTGCGGGCCGTGGGGGCCGACCTGTATGGCGGGGTGTGCGTCAACGTGCTGCGCCATCCGGCGTGGGGCCGCGCCCAGGAGACCTACGGCGAGGACCCGTTCCACGTGGGCGAGATGGGCGCCGCGCTGACCCGCGGTGTCCAGCGCCACGCAATGGCGTGCGTAAAGCACTTCGCGTGCAACTCGATGGAGAACGCTCGCTTCAAGGTTGACGTCGCCGTCGACGAGGTCGCTCTCCACGAGGTGTTTCTCCCGCACTTCCGGCGCATCGTCGACGAGGGGGCGGCTGTCGTCATGAGCGCCTACAACTCGGTGAACGGCGAGTGGTGCGGCCAGAACCGTGCCCTCCTGACCGACGTCCTGCGCGACGAGTGGGGCTTCGACGGCTTCGTCATCAGCGACTGGATCTTCGGACTGCGCGACGCGGGTCCGTCGCTGTCCGCCGGTCTCGATGTGGAGATGCCGTACCGGATGGTGCGGGCGCAGCGTCTCGGCGAAGCGCTCGCGTCCGGGGAGGCCACGGCTGACGACGTCGATGCCGCGGCCACGCGCATTGTCGCGACGCTGCTGCGCTTTGCCGACGTGCTGGTCGCGCCGCGACCCGGCGCAGATGTGCTGGCCTGCCCCGAGCACCGGGCCTTGGCCCGGGAGGTGGCGGCCCGGTCAGCCGTGCTGCTGCGCAACGAACCGGTCGACGCGAGGCCGGTCCTGCCGCTCGACAGTGCCGGTCTGCGGAAGGTCGCCGTCGTCGGCCGCCTGGCCGCGGTCCGCAATCTGGGCGACGGCGGATCCAGCGACGTGTGGGCACCCGACGTGGTGACCGTTCTCGAGGGACTTCGCGAAGCGCTCCCCGCCGCCGACGTCGTGCACCACGACGGCTCCGACGTCGACGCCGCCGCGGCCACTGCGGCCGAAGCCGACGTGGCGATCGTCGTTGTCGGCTACACGCGAGCCGACGAAGGGGAGTTCATCGGCACCGAAGGCACCGCCCACCTCACCGACCTGATGCCCGGCGCCGATGATGAGGATTTGGCCGAGCGGTTCGCGGCGTGGGTCGCTGCACAGCAGCCAGACCCGGAGCCGCCGGCCGACATTGCCGATGTCTCGGAGGTGGGCTTCGCCACGGGTGGGGACCGGACCTCGTTGCGGTTGCACCCTGAGCACGAAGCGCTGATCGCTTCCGTGGCCGCCGCGAACCCACGGACCATCGTTGCCGTCGTGGCTGGGAGCGCCGTCGTCATGCCCTGGGCCGGTCAGGTACCGGCCGTGCTCCAGTCCTGGTACTCGGGAATGGAAGGGGGACGGGGCCTGGCCGACGTGTTGGTCGGCGACGTCGACGCGTCAGGAAGGCTGCCGTTCACGGTTCCCGTCGACGAGGCCGACCTCCCTGCGTTCGACCGTGACGCCGACGCAGTCGTCTACGACCGCTGGCACGGCTGGTGGAAGCTGGAGCGTGACGGGCGTGCGGCCGCCTACCCCTTCGGGTTCGGGCTCTCGTACACGGCATTCCAGTTGACGTCCGCGGCGGCCGAGGTCGGGGACGAGCTCGTCGTTCGGGCCAGCGTCCGTAATGCCGGCTCACGCCGGGGCTCCGAGGTCGTGCAGGTCTACGGCGGCCACGAGAACGCGGCGGGCACCGGTCGACCGGCCCGCCGCCTCCTGGCCTTCGCACGGGTCGAGGTCGAGCCCGGCGCCGAGGAAGCGGTCGAGCTGTCCATCCCGATCGAGCGGTTGGCCGTGCGTGATCCTGAACGGCACGCGTGGCGGGTTGAGCCCGGGACCTATGTCCTCGACGTGGCCCGTCACGCCGCTGACGCCGCGGCCCACCGCGTGACCGTGGAGGTCAAGCCTCCGGCAGGGTGAGTCCTTCTTCGGCTGCCTTCTTGGCGACCGCTTCGGGGAAGAGATTCTTCACGAGGAAGATGTCGCGGATCATCACGTAGTCAGGCGCCAGGACCTTGGCGTAGCGCTCGAAGTACATGAGCTGCTTGGTGACGAGGACGAGCTCCTTCGGCGACTGGGCGCCGAACTGTTCGGCCATCTCAAGCTGCTGCTTCATCAGCTCGCCGAGGCTGACCTCGCCGATGGTGAGGCTGAGCATCGGTTCCATCACCATCTTGATCTGCTCGGCCACGACCTCGTCGGCGCCGATCGACTCCGGGACGATGCCGAGCTTCTTCCACGCGCGGACGATGCGGGTGAAGTCGTTGTCGATCATCATCGTGTAGATGGCGTCGCGCATCGCCTCGCGGTACTCCTGCGGGAGGTCGCCCATGATCCCGAAGTCGAGGTAGGCGGCCCGGTCGTCCTCGAGCAGCCACAGGTTGCCGGCGTGTACGTCGCCGTGGAAGGGACCGTGGGTGAGGGCGGCCTCCATCCAGACCTTCACGCCGCGCCGCAGCATGAGCTCGCCGTCGATGCCGCGCCGCTCGACCTCCTGGAAGTCGTCGAGTGGCGTGCCGTACATGCGCTCCATGCAGATGACGCGCGGACCGCAGTAGTCCCAGTACACCTCGGGGGCGGTCACCCACTTGTTGTCGCCAAAGAATGGAATGTTGTCGCGGAACTTCGATTGCCGGTACGCCTCGAGCGCCGAGTTCAGCTCCTGGTTTGTGACCGAGTGCAGGTCCTCGATGACGCCCTGGGTGTTGGCCAGGCGTCCGGCCTTGGTGTGCATCAGCAGCTTGGCGATGCGGTACATGATCCGGAGGTCCCGGTTCATGCGGGCCTTGATGTCGGGGCGCTGCACCTTGAGCACGGCCGGGCGACCGTCGAGGAGCACGCACGCGTGCACCTGGGCGATCGACGCAGCAGACAGTGGGGTGTCGTCGAACGACCGGAAGACCTGGTGCACAGCGCGGCCGAGGTCTTCGCACACGATGCGGCGGGCCGTCTCGGCGGGGAATGGCGGCACCTCGTCGAGGAAGCGGAGACAGGCGTCGGCCAGCGGGCGGGGAAACAGGCCGGGCGACGAGGCGACCAGCTGGCCGAGCTTGACGAACGTCGGGCCGAGCAGCTCGAAGGCCTGCACGAGACCCTCGGAGAGCTCGGTCGCCCAGGAACGCCCGCGCTTGGCGACAACCCGGCCGAGGGTGCGGATGAGGACGAGAACGAAGACGAGCCAGATCTCGACCATGTGCCGGACCTCGCGCAGCCCAAAGGCGGTGAGCGAGGGGGCATCGACTTCGAGCGCTGCAGGGGGCGGCCCGCCGGCGTAGGGCCCGCGGAAGGTAATGGGGTGCTTTACCTCGGCGGGAATCGTCTCGGGTGTGTTGGCCGGGCCGGCGGGTTCGAGAATCGCCACGGTGTCAGACTGCCATTGATGTCCCAACCGATCACACTCAGCGCCGAGCAACAGGAGTTCCGCGCCGCCGTCCGCCAATTCGCCGAGAACAAGATCGCGCCGCGGGCCGCCGAGCTCGACCGCACCGCGGCGTACTCCTGGGAGAACTTCGCCGACTGCCGGGCGATGGAGCTGCCGGCGCTGGGCATTCCCGTCGAGTACGGCGGCTCGGGTGCTGACAGCACGACCCAGGCGATCATGGTCGAGGAGCTGGCCCGGGTGTGCGCGTCGACGGCGTTGACGATCCTCATCTCCCGACTGGCGACGATCCCGATTCTCAACTGGGGCTCCGACGCACTGAAGCAGCGGTACGTGCCGCGCATCGCGTCCGGTGAGGCGCAGGGTTCGTACTGCCTGTCTGAGCCAGGGGCGGGTTCCGACGTTGCGTCGATGCAGGCGCGTGCGGTGCGCGACGGCGACTCGTACGTGCTGTCGGGCATGAAGTCCTGGATCACCAACGCCGGCGTCAGCGACATCTACATCGTGTTCGCCAAGACCGACCCCGACGCCGGCAGCCGAGGCATCTCGTGTTTCGTCGTGGAGCGCGACTTCGGGCTGACGTTCGGGAAGATGGAAGACAAGCTCGGCGTGCGCGGCAGCCCGACCGGCGAGGTCATCCTCGAGGGCGCGCGCGTCCCGGTCGAGAACCGCATCGGATCTGAAGGCGAGGGGTTCTCCATCGCCATGAACACGTTGAACCGCAGCCGGCCCACGATCGGGGCCCAGGCCGTCGGCATCGCCCAGGGTGCCATCGACCAAGCCGTCGAGTACGTGAAGACTCGTGAGCAGTTCGGCCGGCCGATCGCCGACCTTCAGGGGCTGCAGTTCATGCTCGCAGACATGGCGATGAAGACCGAAGCGGCTCGCGGTCTCGTGTATCGGGCCACGGCCCTGATCGACGAGGGTGATCCGAGCGGCGAGCTCCCGAAGATCGGCGCCATGGCGAAGTGCATGGCCTCGGACACCGCGATGGAGGTCACGACCAACGCCATCCAGCTGCTCGGTGGCTACGGCTACGTCAAGGACTTCCCGATGGAGCGCTACTTCCGGGACGCCAAGGTCACCCAGATCTACGAGGGGACCAACCAGGTGCAGCGGGTCGTGATCGCCCGCCGCTTGCTGAGCTCGTAAGGAGGACTGCACGTGCCGCACGAAGTTCGGGGCGTGGTGTCGGTCGGGAAGGGCAAGCCGGTGGAGCTCGCCGCCATCCGCGTGCCCGACCCCGGGCCCGGCGAGGCGCTGGTCCGGGTGCAGGCGTGCGGCGTCTGCCACACCGACCTCCACTACCGGGAGGGCGCGATCAACGACGACTTTCCCTTCCTGCTGGGCCACGAGGCGGCCGGGACCGTCGAGGCGGTCGGTTCGGGCGTGACCGGCCTGGAGCCGGGCGACTACGTCGTGCTGGCGTGGCGGGCGCCGTGTGGTGTGTGCCGCTCCTGCCGGCGCGGGCGCCCGTGGTACTGCTTCGACAGCCTGAATGCAGTGCAACGCATGACGCTGCTCGACGGCACGCCGCTCTCGCCGGCGTTGGGAATCGGTGCGTTCGCCGACAAGACGCTCGTTGCCGCCGGCCAGGCCGTCAAGGTCGATCCCGCAGCCCGGCCGGAGGCCGCCGGTCTCATCGGCTGTGGTGTCATGGCGGGCTTCGGCGCGGCGGCGAACACCGCCGGTGTCTCGCGCGGCGACACCGTCGCCGTCATCGGCTGTGGTGGCGTCGGCAACGCCGCGATCGCGGCGTCGTCGTTGGCGGGCGCCCGGAAGGTCATCGCCGTCGACGTCGACGGTCGGAAGCTGGAGTGGGCTCGCGGGTTCGGCGCCACCGACGTCGTCGACGCCTCGTCGGTCGATGCGGTCGAGGCCATCAAGTCGCTGACCGACGGCAACGGTGCCGACGTCGTCATCGAAGCGGTCGGCCGACCCGAGACGTGGAAGCAGGCGTTCTTCGCTCGCGACCTGGCCGGGGTAGTCGTGCAGGTCGGTGTGCCCGCCCCCGACATGACCGTCGAGCTGCCGCTGATCGAGCTGTTCGGCCGGGGCGGCGCCCTGAAGTCGTCGTGGTACGGCGACTGCCTGCCCTCGCGCGATTTTCCGATGCTCATCGACCTGTACCTGCGCGGCAAGCTCGACCTCGACGGCTTCGTCTCCGAGACGATCGCCCTCGACCAGGTCGAAGAGGCCTTCGAGAAGATGGAGCGTGGCGAGGTGCTGCGCTCCGTTGTCGTCCTGTAGCAGGAGCGAGTGTGGACGGCGCCGAATTTTCCGTTGTGAGACGCGCTCCCCGTCGCTCCATCGCGTTCGTTCTGGCGCTGGCCGTCGTCGTGACGGTCGCCGGCCTGCTGCCGCGGGCCTCGGCTGCCACCGAGCCCGCCTACGACGTGCCCGAGAGCACGCTGGCCGGCGCGCTGTCGTGTCCCGGCGGCTTCACCCATCCCGAGCACGAGCCCGTCCTGCTGGTCCATGGGACGTTCGCGACGCCGCAGGAGAACTGGGGCGGCAACTACGCGTACGTGCTGCCGCAGCTCGGCTACGACGTGTGCACGGTCAGGTTGCCGTACCGCTCGATGGGCGACATCCAGGTGGCCGCTGAGTACGTCGTCTACGCCATCAAGTCGATGCACGGTGCCACCGGCCAGAAGGTGAACATCCTCGGTCACAGCCAGGGTCCGCTCGAGCCCCGGTGGGCGATCAAGTGGTGGCCCAGCCTCCAGAACGAGGTCGACCATCTGGTGATGATGGCGGCGCCCAACCACGGCACCGCGATCGCCGACGGAAGCGTCGGCTGCGCGGCGTGCTATCAGATGAAGCCCGGATCGAATTTCCTCAACGCTCTCAATGCCGGCGACGAGACGCCGGGCGCAGTGTCGTACGTGTCGCTGTACAGCTCGACCGACGAACTGGTCGAGCCGTCTTCGACGGCGGTACTGGACGGCGCCGACAACATCCTCATGCAGGACGTGTGCCCCGGCCGGGTCGTCGAGCACGTGCAGTTCGCAGTCGACGCCGTCGCCTTCGCCCTCGTCATGGACGCCTTCACCCATCC